>NZ_JBEPBF010000024.1:0-29228 GCF_040298985.1 Streptomyces sp. NPDC001093
GCCCACGGTCCGAACTCGGAGGGCATCTCGCGCCACTGGGCGCTGGACCGGAACCGCCAGATCACCCCCTCGAACTGCTCCCGCAGCCGCTCGGGGTACGGACCGTACTCGCCTATCGGCAGGTACGGCTCGATGAACTCCCACTGCTCGTCGGTGAGTTGCCTACGTGTCACACCCAGCGTCCTACCAGGTCCTGTCCCCGCACGGGACCAGAACCCGAAATTGATCACGACCTCACACAGGCCCTAGTGGCAGGCGGCCCCGGGGGACCCGGCCACGGCCCAACAGCAGCCAGCGGTCGGTCCACCAGCGCCCCCGCCGCCGCTTCTACCGTCACGATCGCGAGCGACATACAGCCGCGCCTTGTCGGGGTTGCGTCGGGGCACCGTCACTGAACCCGAGACAGACACGCCATCCCGTTCTGGTCGAAGTGACTGGCCCTGCCGTCCTGCTGTACCAGTCGTCCCTGTCGGGCAGCCCTTGCCCTGGGAACGAGGGTCCACGTGCCGTCCGTGCGGCGCAGGGCGGCGGAGTGCCAAGGAGTGGTCCACGCGTCCGGGGCGTCGAGGAGGCGGATGCCGAATTTCGGGGCGCCGATGGGCTGGGGATGGATGGAGAGGCGTACCGCGCGGGGGTGGTGTTCGGCGATCAGGGTGCCCCAGGCGCGGCTGCGCTGGATGACGCCGTAAGCCCGTTGTCGGCATGCGCGCTGGAGGGCGGAGCGGGTGCCGGTCCAGTCGGCGGTGTCCTCGATGAGGAAGCGGGTGATGCCCCGGTAGAGGGCCAGGGCCTGGTCGTCGGCGCAGGTCTCGGCGCGGAGAGCCTCCAGGGTGGGGGCGTAGCGCTCGTGGATGTGGGCGCGTTTCGTGTCGTGCGGGAGGTCGCCGAGGACGTCGCGGAGATCGAAGACGGACAGTCTGTGGAGGCCCATCCGGCCTATCTGTGTTCGTAGGTCGTCGGCGTAGGCGTCGATGTGGTCGTCGGGGACACCGATGAGGTCGCCGAAGACGTGGCCGTCCGAGCAGATGATCAGATGGGCGCCGGGCGGGTAGATCCGCTCGATCCGGGTGCACAGGGTGTTCAGGAAGGTCAGAGAGAGGCGTTCGCCCTGGTCGGGGAGGTGACCGAGGACCTTGGCCGGGTTGGGGGACTTGCAGGGGAAGCCGGGCAGGGTGAAGACGACAGGCGAGCCGTCGCGTACGAAGGTGGAGATGCGCCGCAGTTGGTGCGGGAACGCCTCGGCTGTCGCGGGGGGCCGGTCGCTGGTGCGGTGGTGGGGCAGGAGCAGGTTCAGGATCTGGGTGCCGATGCGGGTGGGGAGGGTGTCCGGCGCGGTCGTCAGGGGCATGTCGTTCCTCCTGGGGTACGAGGGCGTACGAGGGCACGTCGACATGGCGCCGTGGCGGGAGTGGAAGCCAGGCGCCTGGGGTCGGTGGGAGTGGGTCAGCCGGGGCCGGGTCGGCCGGTGCGGCCGGGCCCGGTCAGCGGTACGTCGGTGTCAGAGGCGGTGGTCGTAGCCGACGGGGAGGTGGTTGGTGCCGCGGCCGAGGACGGCCGGGATCCACTCGATGTCCTGGTCTCTGTCGGCTGGATGGAGGCCGGGCAGGCGGGCCAGGAGTGTGCCGAGGGCGATCTGGAGTTCGGCGCGGGCGAGGGCGGCGCCGGGGCAGAAGTGGATGCCGTGGCCGAAGGCGAGGTGGGGGTTGGGCGAGCGGTCGAAGTCGAGAGTGTCCGGGTCGGGGAAGCGGCGCGGGTCGCGGTTGGCCGCGCACAGGGAGACGATCACCGAGTCGCCGGCCGGGATCTCCGTGCCGTGCAGGTCGCTGTCCTTGTCGAAGAAGCGCCAGGTGGTGAGCTCGAAGGCGCTGTCGTAGCGCAGGAGTTCCTCGACGGCGCACGGCAGCAGGTTCGGGTTGTCGCGCAGGCGGGCGAGCTGGTCCGGGTTGCGGAAGAGGGCGATCAGGGCCGTGGTGATCTGGTTGGTGACCGGCTCCTGGCCCGCGACGAGGAGCTGGAAGATCATCGAGTCCAGCTCCTCCTGCGACAGTTCGCGGCGGTCGCGGGCCACGACGAGGCGGCTGAGCAGGTCGTCGTCCCAGTGTTCACGCTTGTGGGCCACGACATCGGCGATGTAGCTCTGCAGGCCGTGCAGGCGGGCCTCGTAGAGGGGGCGGCCGGGGTCGGTGGGACCGACCGGCTGGACGACCTTGCCCCAGTCGCGGTCGAAGCGGGCCGCGAGTTCCTGCGGGAGGCCGATGACTTCGGCGAGGACCTGGAAGGGGAAGTGTGCGGCGAATCCGGTGACGAGGTCCGCGGGGCCGTGCTCCGGCAGGGCGTCGACGAGGGCGTCGGCCAGTTCCTGGAAGCGGGGGCGGAGCTGCTCGATGCGGCGTGGGGTGAAGGCGTCCGTCACGAAGCGGCGCATCCGGGTGTGCTTGGGCGGGTCCTGGTGAAGGAGGTGCACCTGGAGCTGGGAGTGCTGCGGCTCGGGCATGATCGAGGCGCGGGCTCGCCAGCGGTCGTTGCCGCGGTCGTGGTTCTTGCCGAGGCGGTCGTCGTTCAGCGCGGCGTGGGCGGCGTCGTAGCCGGTGACGAGCCAGGCTTGGACGCCGCTGGGGAAAAGGACCCGGTGGACGGGGCCGGCCTCGCGCATCTGCTCGTACAGGGGGTAGGGGTTGCTCTTGTAGGGGCAGCCCATCAGCGGCACGGGGTCGGGCAAGGCGGCCGGGTCTTGGACTGGCTGCTGTTCCTGGAGGGTCATGGGGAGGCTCCTCAGAGGGCGAGTTCGGGCCGGTAGTGGTCCAGCCAGAGGGCGAGGTCGACGATGCGTTCGAGGCGTAGGCGGTGGCCCCACTCCAGTCGGTCGGGCGGGGTTTCGAGGCAGGGCTTGATGCGGGTCTCGTCGGCGAGGGCGCGGACCTGTTCGGTGGCGAGGGCGTCGCGGGCCAGCTGCTGCAGGCCGCGGTTGTAGTCGGGGTGGTGGGTGGCCGGGTAGTGGTTCTTGGGGCGGTGCAGCACCGAGTCCGGAGCGAGGCCGGCGCCCATGGCGCGCAGCAGGCTCTTCTCCCGTCCGTCGAAGCTCTTCAGCGCCCAGGGGGTGGTGAAGGCGTACTCGACGAGCCGGTGGTCGCAGTACGGGACGCGGACCTCCAGGCCCTGCGCCATGCTGAGGCGATCTTTGCGGTGCAGGAGCTGGCGCAGCCAGCGGGTCAACGACAGGTGCTGCATCTCGCGTCGGCGGTGTTCGGAGGGGCTCTCGCCGTCCAGGTGCGGTACGGCGGCGAGCGCGGTGCGGTACGTGTCGTCGCGGAACTCACCCATACGCAGGTCGAGTTCCGGGTTCAGGGGCATGGCCGCCTCGTCGCCCGTCACCAGCAGCCACGGGAAGGTTTCCGCTGCCAGGGCCTTCGGGTTGTGGAACCAGGGGTAGCCGCAGAAGACCTCGTCGGCCGCCTCGCCGGAGAGGGCGACGGTGGAGTGCTTGCGGATCTCGCCGAACAGCAGGTACAGCGACGTGTCCATGTCGCCGACACCGATGGGTGAGTCGCGGGCCACGACGACGGCCTTGCGGTGCTCGGGGTCGAGCAGGGCGCGCGGGTCGAGGACGACCGTGCTGTGGTCGGTGCCGATGAATGCGCCGGCCTCGATGGCATAGGGCGTGTCGTGGCCGGTGCGCAGGACGTCGCCGGTGAACTGTTCCGCCTGGTCGCTGTAGTCGACGGCGTAGGAGCGGATGCGGGCGTCCGGGCCTTCGCGCCGGCGCAGTTCGTCGGCGAGCAACGCGGTCAGGACCGTGGAGTCGATGCCCCCGGACAGCAGGCTGCACAGCGGGACGTCCGCTTCGAGCTGGCTGCGGGCTGCGGCACCGACCAGGCTGCGGATCCGCTCGATGGCCGTGTCCTGGTCGTCGATGTGGTCTGTAGCCTCCAGCTGCCAGTAGCGGCGTTCAAGGATGCCGCCCCGGTCCAGCACGAGCACGCCGCCCGGCTCGACCTCCCTGACTCCGGACCACACCGTCGGGCCGGTGTTGAACAGCAGGCTGTACGCCTCCCGCAGCCCGTCGGCGTCCACGCGGGGCCGTATCCCGGGGTGGGCGAACAGGGCCTTGGGCTCGGAGGCGAAGGCGAGGCCGCCGTCGACAGTGGCCCAGAACAGGGGCTTCACCCCGAGCCGGTCGCGGACCAGGAGCAGTCGCTGGGCGCCCTCGTCCCAGACGGCGAAGGCGAACATGCCCTCCAGGTGCTCGGCCACCGCCTCGCCCCACTCGGCGTACGCGCGCAGCACCACCTCGGTGTCGCTGCGCGTGCGGAACGCATGGCCCCGGGCGCGCAGTTCGGTGCGCAGTTGGTGGTGGTTGTAGACCTCGCCGCTGTAGGTGAGCACGATGTCCGGCTGCTCGGGCCGGTCGGTCATCGGCTGTACGCCGCCTTCGAGGTCGATGACGGCCAGGCGTCGGTGGCCGATCGCGGCCCGCTCGCCGAGCCAGACGCCTCCGGCGTCGGGGCCGCGCGGGGCGAGGGTGGCGGTCATGGCCTCGATGACCGGGGCCTGGGGACGGGCGTCGCTGTGGAAGGACGCCCAGCCGGTGATTCCGCACATGGGAAACGACTCCTCGGTCAGTGGTGGTGGGCGGCGGAAGCCGCGTCGGTGGACATCTCGTGCGCGAGCGCCGTCCTGCGTCCTTGCAGTGCGAGCAGGGGTACGGCGATACAGGCGGCGGCTGCCGCCAGGGTCAGCCCGGCGGTCACGCCGTCATCGCCTCCGGCCAGACCCCAGGCGGCGGTGGCCAGGGCCGGGCCGAGGGTGAAGCCGAGGCTGCGGGCCAGCTGTACGGACGAGCCCACGGTCGCCGTGCGGTCCGGCGGGGCGGCGCCCATGACGAGGGCTTGGGTGGGGCCGCCGTTCAGGCCCATGCCGAGGCCGGCCAGCGCCAGCCGCCAGGCCACGTCCACCGGCGACCAGTCACCTCCCAGCGGAACGAGGAGGAGCAGACCGGCGGCGGTGAGGGCGGCGCCGGTGACTGCCACCGGCCGGGCCCCGGTGGGGGTCCCCCCGCGCGAGCGGAGCCGAGCGTGGGGGATGTCGGCGAGGCGCCCGCCGACCGGCCCGGCCAGCCCCATGCCGAGCGGGAAGGCGAGCACGGTCAGACCGGTCGTGGTGGCGCTGACGCCGTCGTCGCGCTGGAGGTGCAGGGCCACGACGTAGTGCATCGCCGCGAAACCGGCCGCCAGCGCCAGCACCGCCGTATGCGCCCGGAACAGCCCCGTCGCCCGTAGCGCGCCGACGACCGGGCGGCCGCCCGGTCCCCGCAGCCACCACCACAGCGGCGGTACGGCGGCAAGCGCGAGCACCAGCCACCCCGGGCTTCCCGACGCCAGGGTCAGCGCCAGCAGCAGGGCGGCCACCCCGGAACCCACCAGCAGCGCATCCGCCGCCGACCGTCGGTCGGGCAGGCGCAGGCTCCCGTCCCTCGGCATCGCCCTCCACGCCACGACCAGGGCGAGCAGGCAGAAAGGGATCTTGACCAGGAAGACGGCGCGCCAGCCCAGGTGGTCCAGCAGCAGTCCGCCCACCGCCGGACCGGTCACCGCGCCGAGCGGGCCCAGCGTCGCGGGCACGCTCATGGCCCGCCCGCGCAGTTCCGGCCGTACCGAACGCAGGGCGAGAACCGGCATCAGGACGAAGAGCACGGCCCCGAACGCGCCCTGTCCGAGGCGTGCGGCGATCAGCCAGGACGCCCAGGGCGCGGCGGCCGCCAGCGCGCTGCACAGACCGAAGCCCGCGGTCGCGACCAGCAGGGCGGAGCGCATCCCGACCCCGTCCAGCCACCTGCCGACAGGCAACAGCAGGGCGACAACGGGCAGTTGATAACCCAGGACCGCCCATTGGGCGGTCGCGGCGGAGACGTGCAGACCGTCGGCGATGTCCGCCAGAGCCACGTTGACGATGTTCATGTCGAGCATCGCCACGAACGACAGCAGGCCGGCCACCGCAACGAGCAGCCAGCGGTCCTCGCCGCCGACGGGTATGTGGCCGGGCTGTCGAGAACCGGGACTGTGGCCTGTCACCGTTGCCGCCCCTCACGGTCGTGGGTGGGCTGCCGGACGGCAGCCTCGTCCCACAAGTCGGGAGGGATCGCACACGAGTTCCCGGGCGCGTCCAAAAATCATGGTGGGCAGGCTGAAACTGCCCGCGCCGATCAGTCGCGGCGGCCGCCGCGTGCCGGCTTGCCCGACACGGCCGACTCCACCAACAGGTACAGGAGCGCGGAGAGGATCAGCCCGGCGGCACAGCCGACAGCCGCGCCGAACGCTCCATCGAGGACGGATCCCAGCCAGCCGTACCCGGCTACGACAACGGCCACGGTGGCTGCAAGCAACGGCCAGGCTCCGCCGTTGATCCGCGCCCAGCCACGCCGGATCGTCCTGGGCTCAGGATCCCAAGGCCATTCCGCGCGGGAGCCGCCGTGCACGTCGCGCCGGAGCCGCGCCATCCGACCGCCCTCCCCCGCAGTGCTCAGCACACCCGCTGCCCGGTGCGTGCCGCGGAGGGTTCCTTCCCTACCGCCGGACATCGAATCGGCATGCCTACGGCCGAACTCCGCGCTCCGCTCAGCCGACTACTGAGGCGACGGCGTCGGCCTGAACGTCCGCGTTCGGGCATACGGAGGTTCTCCGAGGTACCCGGGGTGAGCGAGGTCGTGGTCGACCTCGCCGCCAACGCCGTCACCGTGCACGGCACGGACCTTGAAGACGAGCGGCTGCGCGCGGCGATCGTCGAGGCCGGGTACGGCATCGCCGACTCGATCGCCGCCTGATCCCGGCAGCCGGCCGAGCGGGCAGGACGCGACCGTCGTCCTGCCCGAGCCCGTTCATCAGCCCGTTCATCCCCGGGTGGGCGTCCCCAGCGGCACGGCTGTCGGTGCCTCGTCCGCTGGGTTCCGGTGGTCGAAGGCGATGAGCGGGTCACCGGTCAGAGGATGGTCGACGACCGCCGCGCGCACTCCGAACACCTCCGCCATCAGCACGGGTGTGAGGACTTCCCGCGGCGGGCCGGAGGCGACGAGCGCCCCGTCGTGCAGGACGTGGAGGCGGTCACAGACGGAGGCCGCGGCATTCAGGTCATGCAGCGACACCAGGGTCGTACGGCGCTGGGCGCGCAGGAGGGCGAGCAGGTCGACCTGGTGGCGGATGTCGAGGTGGTTGGTCGGTTCGTCCAGCACCAGGATGTCCGGGTTCTGTGCGAACGCCCTTGCCAGCAGGACACGTTGGCGCTCCCCGCCGGACAGCGCCGTGAAGCGGCGTCCGGCCTGTTCCGCCATGCCGACGTCGGTGAGCGCCTGCGCGACGATGTCCCGGTCGGCGGCGTCCTCCCCGGCGAAGGCCCGCTTGTAGGGCGTACGGCCCATGGCGACGACCTCGCGCACGGTCAGCTCGAAGTCGCTCCCCCGCTCCTGCGGAAGGGCGGCCACGTGCCGCGCCGACTGGAGCGGGGTCATCTCCCGCAGGTCGGTGCCGGCCAGCAGGACCCGGCCGGCGGTGGGCTTCAGGTGCCGGTAGACGGTGCGCAGGAGCGTGGACTTGCCGCTGCCGTTCGGGCCGACCAACCCGGTGATCTCGCCCTCGGCGGCGACGAGGTGGGCGCCCGCGACCACCGTCCGGCCGGCGTAGGCGACGTGCAGGTCCTCGATGTCGAGCCTCAACTGCCGCTCCCCAGGCGCCGGTCCAGCAGATACAACAGGGCCGGAGCCCCGAGCAGCGAGGTGACCACGCCGACCGGCAGCTCCTGGGCGTCCATGGCCGTACGGCACACGATGTCGACCACGACCAGCAGCAGTGCGCCGAACAACGCGGAGAGCGGCAGCAGGCGTCGGTGGTCACCCCCCACGACCAGGCGGCAGACATGCGGCACCATCAACGCGACGAACGCGATCGCGCCGGAAACCGCCACCAGGACACCGGTCAGCACACTGGTGACGGTGAACAGCTCGCGGCGCAGCCGGGTGACGTCGATACCGAGTCCGGCGGCCGTCTCGTCGCCCATCAGCAGGGCGTTCAGGCCCCGGGCGCGTGCCTGGAGCCACAGCAGCGCGGTGGGTACGGCGACGGCGGGGACCGCGAGCAGTTGCCAGTTCGCTCCGCTGAGGCTGCCCATGAGCCAGAACAGCACGCTGTGGGTCTGCTGCTCGTCCCCGGCCTGCAGCACCAGGTAGCTGGTGAACCCGGACAGGAACTGGCCGATCGCGACCCCGGCCAGCACGAGCCGCAGCGGCGCGAACCCGCCACCGCGCCGGGCCACCGCCCACACCAGCGCGAACGTCGCCAGCGCACCGGCAAAAGCCGCCCCGGACAAGCCCAGTCCCAGTGCCCCGCCGGCGCCGAGGCCGAGGACGATCGCGGCGACCGCGCCGAGGGAGGCCCCGTTGGAGATGCCCAGCAGGTAGGGGTCGGCCAGCGGGTTGCGCACCAGCGCCTGGACGGCCGTACCGACGAGACCGAGGCCGGCGCCGACGAGGGCGGCGAGCAGGGCACGGGGAAATCGGAGCTGCCAGACGATGAGGTCGTCCGTGCCGGGGCGCGGAGCCTCGCCGGACAGCCGCCGCCACACCACGCTCCACACCTCGCCGGGCGGGATCGACGTCGAGCCCCAGGCCACGGCGGCCGTCAGCGCGGCCAGCAGTGCCACGGCCAGAACCGCCGCCGGCGGACCGGCGGGCAGGCTGCCGCGCTCCTCCGCAGCCGCGGCTTTCCGGCGCACC
Source organism: Streptomyces sp. NPDC001093 (assembly GCF_040298985.1). Classification (NCBI taxonomy): domain Bacteria; kingdom Bacillati; phylum Actinomycetota; class Actinomycetes; order Kitasatosporales; family Streptomycetaceae; genus Streptomyces; species Streptomyces sp. NPDC001093. The sequence goes on from NZ_JBEPBF010000024.1 coordinate 8,759, forward strand.
CGTGTGAAGGCCACGATCAGGCGACCTTGCCCGGGTAGAGGGTCTTGGCGATGGCCTCGACCGTGTCGGCGTTCTCGACTCCAGCGATGGTGGTCTGCTCGGAACCGATGCGCAGGAAGTGGCCCTCCTTGACCGCCTCCAGGCCCTTGGTGGCGGGGTTCGACTTCAGCCACTGCTCGGCCTCGTCGAACGCCTTCTTGTTCGCCGCCTCGCTGCCGCGGTTGCGGACGCCGAGCTGGATCCAGTCGGGGTTCTTGGCGATGACGTCCTCCCAGCCGACCTGCTTGTAGTCGCCGTCGCAGTCGGCGAAGACGTTGCGGGCTCCGGCCAGGGTGATCACGGCGTTGGCGAGCTGGCGGTTGCAGGTGACGGAGGGCTGCTTCGTACCGGCGTCGTAGTCGAAGAAGAAGTACGTCGGCCGGTTGCTCTCCGCCGTACTACCGACCGCCTTCTGGACCGCGCCCACCTTCTCCTTCATCCCGGCGACGAGTTTCTGCGCCTGCGCACTGGTGCCGGTGACCGCGCCGAGGGAGGTGATGTCGGCCTCGACAGCGGACAGGTCGGTCACCGGGGTCTTGCTCTGGGCAGCACAGGCGGTGGACTTCAGGTAGATGTGCCTGATCCCGGCCGCCTTGAACTCCTCCGCCGTCGGCGCGTCCCCCATCCCACCGCCGCCCATGCTTCCCATGGAGGCGAAGGTGTCGATGTAGAGGTCGGCGCCGGAGCCGAGCAGCTTCTCCTTGGGAATCACGGTCTGGCTGAGCACCTTGACCTTCTGCGCCTGAGCGTCGAGGGCGCCGGGCAGCGTGCCCTTGCCGGGCGGGAAGCCGGTGCCGATCACCTGGTCGCCGACGCCGAGGCGCAGCAGCAGCTCCAGGCTGGAGGCGTTGCTGGTGACGATTCTCTTCGGGGCGCTGGAGAAGGTGGTGCTGTCGCCCATGCAGTCGGTGACGGACACCGGGTAGCCACCGGAAACCGCCTTCCCGGCCTCCCCCGCGTTCCCGTCCGCCGTGTCCTTCCCCCCGCCGCCGCAGCCCGCCACCAGCAGGCCGCCCAGTACGACGGCCGCGGTACCGCCCCACACACGAGAACGCATCGAACAACTCCCGGATCCACTCGGTACACGGGCGAGCCTTCGCCACCCGCTCCAGTAGTCGGCGCGAAGGCGCCTTGAGTTCCCGGCCGGTTGGCGATCCGGCTCAGGTGAACCGCTCCCGGTACTCCGGCGGCGAGGGTGCCGGTGCCGTCCTTCCAGCCGGCACCGGCACCCTCCCGGAGCGTCAGACGGCCAGCGCGGCGGTCTGGCCCGCCTCGTCCAGCAGGTCGATCAACGTCACGCGGGCGCGGGCCACGCGGGAGCGGACCGTGCCGATCGGGCAGTCGCTCACCGCGGCGGCCTCCGCGTACGGCAGGCCGAGCAGCTGCGTGAGGATGAACGCCTCGCGACGGTCATCGGGCAACGAAGCCAGCAGATCCAGCAGGGCGATGCCGTCGTCAAAACCGGGCAGGTCGCAGGGCTGCGCCAGTTCAGCGGTCAGCTGCCAGTCCGGTACGTCGATCAGACGCGGCCGGGCGGCGGCGTACCGGTAGCTGTCGATCACCGCCCGGCGGGCGATGGACAGCAGCCAGACGCGGGCCGAGGAACGCCCCTCGAATCGGTGCAGGCTGCTGAGGGCCCGCAGGAAGGTGTCCTGTGCCAGATCGTCCACCGCCTGAGGATCGCCGCACAGATGGGCGACATAGCGCTGGACGTCCCGGTGCAGGGCGCCCACGAACTGCTCGACCGCGTCCGCGTCACCGCCTCGGGCGGCCAGCGCCCATGCGGTGATCGAGTCGTCGGGCGCTGCCGGTTCATGGCTCTTGGCGCGCGACGTGGGCAGGGCAGAGGTCATCACCTGGTGTCCTTCTCGGGTCAACCGTGATCCGGACCAGGGCGCGCCGAAGCGCGCGGTCCGGTGAAAGTGGGGGAGACGGCCCTACGGCGTCGCTGTGGCGCTACAGCGCCTGTGCGGTCGTACGGCCGTGGCCCGAGGCGCACACGGGCAGCCGGGCAGCCTCGGGAAACCAGCTGTCTTCAGACGACAGCCGTCCCCACCGGCGGACCCCGAGAGGTGATCGCGTGGACGAGAAGGAGGAGGCGCGGCGTCCGGTCCGAGCGGCGGCGCCGCATGTGAACGCGCGGGCGATCGGGGGTACCGGGCAGGGCGAGCAGCAGCCGCAGTGGCGCCGCCAGCCATCCGGCCGTCGCCCGCAGGATCCGGAAGGCGGCCTTCTCGCCGTACGCCAGCCACAGGCCGCTCAGCACCGCGGCGAGCAGGTGGGCGGCGAGCATGCCGAACGACGACGAGCCGCCGTCCATGGAGTGCCCCATGTGGTGCATGGGGCTCATGCCCGTGTGGTTCATGTGCATGGCGCCCATGCCCATGGAGCCCATGCCCATGGAGCCCATGCCCATGGAGCTGTCCATGGACTCCATGCCGCTCATGTCCATGGAGGCCGAGCCGTCGGACGTGCCCGACGTCGACTGGGCGTAGGAGAACGCCTCGTGGAGCACCGTCTGGGCGGCGACCACGACCGTCACGATCAACGGCAGCCCGCGCTCACGCCCCGCCAGAGACCATCCCACGGCACCGGTCACGGCCCCGCCGGCGGCCAGCGCCCACGCCGGCACGTCGCTGCCGGACATCAGGACGTGGCCCAGGGCGGCGAGCAGCACGCACATGGCCGCGAACACCGCGGCCCGTATCGCGCGAGCACACCATCCTGCTGTCATGGTGCCTCATCCTCGCATCCGGACTTCGGTCGTCATGCGTGGGTACGGACATCCACGGGGGACCGTACTCAATCCGCAGGGTGTGATCCAGCCCACGACAACCGGCTGGAACTCGACGACACTCTGCCCCGACGTCTAAGAGAGGATTCCTCCGCCCTCAGAGCGGGCGATCACGGACCGCTGTCGCTCGGGCGGATCACGACCGCGATCGTCTCGACCGGCGCGCTGCGCTCGAAGTGCAGCGTGAACGGCACGAGGTCACCCGGCCGCCAGCCGGCCCCGGCCCGCAGCGTCACGTCCACACCGCGCGGCGACATGGACAACACGCCTCCCGCAGGGACGCCGGCCGAGTCCACGTCCGACTTGTAGGCGGCCCGGCCGCCCAGCATGCGGTGCCCACTGAGGGCGATCCGGCCGTGCGTGGCGGTGGACGTCACGTTCACCAGCCGGTCGTCCGCGCCACCGACGTTGGCGATGCCGAAGAGGGCCGCGGTGTCCGTGCTGTCCCCGTACGGCAGGAGGATCCGCCCGTTCGAGACGGTGATCCGAGCCGGGCTGCCCGCCTTCCCGGCCCCGACCCAGGTCGTCAGCCCGCCCAGGGCGAGGCTGCACGCGGCCACGGGCGCGAGCGCGGCGAGGAGGGTGTCGGTCAACCGACGGCGAGTGGGTCGCCAGGGACTCTGCTCGGTCATCGGGTATGCCTCCGGCTGGGAGCGGGCGAGGGCTGCCAGGCGCGCAGCCGCAGGCTGTTGCCCACGACGAGCAGCGAACTCACCGACATCGCCGCCGCTGCGAGCATCGGATTGAGCAGGCCGACCATGGCGAGCGGCACGGTGACGACGTTGTAGCCGAAGGCCCAGACGAGGTTGGCCCGGATCGTGCCCAGCGTGCGCCGGGCGAGCCGGACCGCGTCCGCCAACGCCTCGATGTCCCCGCGTACCAACGTCACGTCGGCGGCCCCGATGGCCACGTCCGTGCCGCTGCCCATGGCGATGCCCAGGTCGGCGCCGGCCAGGGCCGCGGCGTCGTTCACTCCGTCGCCGATGACCGCGACGCGGTAGCCCTGCTCCTGGAGGTCCCGTACCAGGTCGGCCTTGGCCTCCGGGGTGCAGCGGGCGTGCACCTCGTCGATGCCCAGGGCCGCGGCCACGGCCTGCGCGGGTGCCTCGCGGTCACCGGTGGCGAGCACCGGCCGCACACCGAGGCGCCGCAGCCGGTCCACGGCACGGTAACTGCCGGGCCGTACGACGTCCCCGACCTCGATCAGGGCCTCGGCCACACCGTCCACCCGGACCAGGACGGGCGTGTGGGCGGCGGCCTCGGCCACCGACAGCGCGTCTGCCAGCGCGGTGGGCAACTCGCCGTCGGAGGCGAGGACTTCGACGAGTCGGCCCTCGACCAGACCGCGCACGCCCCGCCCCGGCACGGCGGCGAACTCACTCACGTCCGGCAGCGGCCCCTCGGGGAGTTCCCGCCGGGCGTAGGAAGCGATCGCCCGGCCCAGAGGATGCTCCGAGCCGTGCTCGACGGCCCCCGCCAGCCGCAGCACCCCCTCCCTGCCCAGTCCGTCGGGTACGACCGTGACGCGGGCGACGGTCATGTGGCCGGAGGTGAGCGTGCCGGTCTTGTCCAGGACGACCGTGTCGATGTGCTGGAGCCCCTCCAGCGCCCGGGGTCCGCCGACCAGGACGCCCAGTTGGGCACCGCGGCCGGTCGCGGCCATCAGCGCGGTCGGCGTGGCCAGGCCGAGCGCGCACGGGCAGGCCACGACGAGCACGGCCACGCACGCGGTGACGGCGGCCTGCGGGTCGGCCCCGGCACCGAGCCAGAAGCCGAGACAGGTGACGGCCAGCGTCAGCACGACGGGGACGAAGACGCCTGCCACCGTGTCGGCCAGCCGCTGCGCCCGCGCCTTGCCGGCCTGGGCCTCGGTCACCAGCCGGGTGATCCGGGCGAGCTGGGTGTCGGCACCGACGGCCGTGGCCTTCACCAGGAGCAGCCCGCCGGCGTTGACGGCGCCGCCGACCACCGCCGAACCCGGCCCGACCTCGACGGGCTCGCTCTCCCCGGTGACCAGGGACAGATCCACGGCCGAACTGCCCTCCACCACCTGCCCGTCGGTGGCCACCCGCTCCCCCGGCCGCACGACGAAGACCTGCCCCGCTCTCAACCGTTCGATGGCGATGAGCAGTTCCACGCCGCCTTCGCGGACCGTCACCTCTTTGGCGGCGAGTTGAGCCAGGGACCTGAGCGCCGCCCCGGTCCCGCGCCGGGCCCGAGCCTCCAGGAACCGCCCCGCCAGGACGAACAGCGGTACACCGACGGCCGCTTCGAGATAGACGTGCGCCGCGCCGTCCGAAGCCGAGGGCACCAGAGTGAACGGCATCCGCATGCCGGGCTCCCCGGCACCGCCGAGGAAGAGCGCGTAGGCGGACCAGGAGAAGGACGCCACCACACCGAGCGACACCAGGGTGTCCATGGCCGCCGCCGCATGCCGAAGCCCACGCACCGCACGCACATGGAAGGGCAACGCGCCCCAGACGGCGACCGGTGCAGCCAGCGCGAAGCACAGCCACTGCCAGTTGCGGAACTGCAGCGCCGGCACCATCGACAGCACGAGCACGGGCACTGCGAGCAGCGCGGTGATCAGCAGCCGGTCCCGCTCCTGGCGAGCTTCCTCGGGCTCGGGCTCGCCAGCGTCCTCGCCCTCGCGCGTCTCGGGCTCCTTGGGCGGCTTGGGCGGTTCGGGCAGGGCGGCCGTGTAGCCGGCCTTCTCGACGGCGGCGGCGAGTTCCTCGGGGCTGATCCGCGGCGGGTGGCTCACACGGGCCCGTCCGGTGGCCAGATTGACGGTCGCCGTGACCCCGTCCAGCTTGCCGAGCTTCTTCTCGACGCGCCTCACACAGGCCGCGCACGTCATGCCGCCGACGGTCAGGTCGGTCGTCACCAGGTCGACGGCGACCGGTTCCCCGCCCATCAGTGGCCACCCCCGTGCATGTCCCCCATGTCGTCCGTGCCGCCTCCCCCGCCGGAATCGCCGTCCCCCCGGCTCGTGCCGGTGCCGTGCATGCCGGGCGCGACGGGTCCCGCAGCGGCACCGACGGCGTACGACACCGTGAACACCAGCGCCAGCAGGAGAAGGAATCCGCACAGGGCGGGCGGAGGCACCAGCTTCCGCAACACCGCACCCGCGCCGGAGGAGATTTGCCGGGGCTCGTCCATCAACCGCGTCTCCAGATCACGTCGTACGGTGTCGGTCGGATCGCGCCGTACTGCATCAGGAGTCGGGGCCTCCGGGCATCGAGTTCCGGAGCAACGTTGTGGTCCGCGTCACGTGAGGGACAACTGTGCCCAGAGGCCGCGGCGACGGAACGAGGCCCTGCCGGCGGCTACCGTCGGCAGGGCAGGTGCGCTACTCCGCCCGGGGCCCGGCGGAACGGCCGCGCACGACGGCGAAGCCCGCCGCCGCGAGGCCCAGCACGCCGACGACCAGCCCGGCGATGCCGAGACCGCGGGCGGTCGAGTCGCCGGCCGAGGTGGTCGGCTTGGCGCTGTCGGAGCCCTTCGCACCGGCCGGCGAGGCGGTCGAAGCGACACCGCCGTCCTCCGCGCCCTTGGCGGTGAGCTTGAGCACGGGTGCCGGGTTCTCCGGCTCCTGGCCGCCCTGGGCCTCCTCGATCCAGCGGACGATCTTGCCGTCGGAGTACGTCTGCAGCGTCTTGAAGGACAGCTGGTCGGTGTCGTCGGGCAGCTGACCGAAGGCGACGTTGAAGTCCTCGTACTGGCCCGGCGCGATCTTGCCTCCGGTGAAGGTGATCTCGGAAGCGGCGTCGGTGATGGTGCCGTCGTCGGTCTTGACGGGCGTCTTGAGCTTGGTGTTGGTGACCTGGGCGGTCCAGCCGTCCTGCGGGTGGACCAGCACGCCGAGGACCGGGTGGTCGGTGGGCAGGAAGACCTGGACCTTGGTGGTGGAGGCGTTGTCCTCCTCGTTCGGGACACGGAAGGTCAGCACGCCGTCGGTGGCGCCCTTGGCGTAGCTGTCGGGGTGGACGGTGACGTGCGCGGAGGCGACGCCCGCGGCAGCGAGAAGTCCGGCGGCGGTCAGGGCCGTGACGGCGCCGGCGCGGCGCAGGGTGGTGCGGGTCCTGGACATGAGGTGAGGGATCTCCGTACGGAAGAAGGGATGTCGGATTCAGATCGCGTACGACAGCGCGTACGACATCCCCATCGGCGGCCCCCGCCGGTGAACGGCGTACCTCAGCCGTACCTGCCGCAACCCCCACGGCTCACCGACAGCCCGACGCACCAGCCCTGGTCCGGCCGGCGCACGCCACGCCCCGCCGGCCACCTGCCACCAGGCGGCAAGCCCCGGCACGAACGCGACCGCCCACCGCAGCAGCGACCACAGTGCCACCTCACCGCGCCGCAGCCACCAGGTCAGCAGCAGGGCCGCCCCGGCATGCGCGGCGGTGGCGTGCGGTGTCAGTGCATGGGGCGCCTGGACCATCCGCATGCCGTGCATGACCATTGCCGCGTGATGGGGCTCGGCGGCGTGGAAGACAAGGTGCAACCCGCCCTGTCCGGCCAGAGTCCCCATGCCAATGGCGGCCAGCGACCGCTCACGGCCACCCAGCAGACAGCCGACCGCGAAGACGGGCACGAACGAGGCGATCTGTATCCACACCGGCGGCGCCATGCCCGTGGCCATGACATGCCCTACGGCAGCGAGCAGCACGCACAGCACGGCGAACACCGCCGCGCGCACGCTCCGCACCGCCAGGGACACACTCACAGCACCTGATGCTGCCACGTGCCCAAAGGATCTCTCCCCCGGCCCAGGCACACGCATCACCGCCCACGGACTCATACCTGGTCGACCTGCCTCCTCCTTACGAGTCGGACGCGAGTGCCGTTCAGTTCCCAGCCACCTCTGCGAAATCGAAGCACCGGTAGCACTCCAAGGAGCACGGGTGCACACCCACCGCCTCCGCGCCCCCTGCACACCACGGGGTCGCGCGTCCGCCTCGTCCACGCCGGGTATCCCCGGGACAGTCCCCCGCGGCCACCGGTCCGTCCGGACACCGGAGTGCCGCAAACCCCATGCCACGGAGGCGGATCAGCATGACCGACACCAGCGGGCTGGAGCCCGTCGCCACGTTCTGCGGCAACTGCGACTGCGGCTGTCCCCAGCTGTTCGTCGACCCGGCCGCCCCCACCGACCGCCGCATCGTCCTGACCGACGACTTCGGCCAGCACGTCCAGATGAGCGCCGACCAGTTCTCATCGATCGTCGCGGACGCCAAGGCAGGCAAGCTGGACGGCATCGCCTGACCGACCGCCGCAGGGCAAGGCGAAGGCGGCCCGCATCGGCGACTCCCTGCTCCAGTCGCTGAGACGCCGGGCCGCCCGACCCTCGCGACCGACCGGGTGTTCCACATCACACCAACGGCGCGGAACTCACCGTTCCACTCGGCCGACAGCTGACGTGACACCCGTACGCCGCAGGAGCAGCCCCCATGTCCGTCGAACCGCCCACCACCGCCCCACCCCGCACGGCCCGCGATGCCGGTGAGCCGGCCCTGGACCCCTCTTCCGGGGCGGCTCCCTCGGCCCTGCGCACGCTGCACCCGCTGGTGCTGCGCCTGCACTTCTACGCGGGCGTGTTCGTCGCGCCGTTCCTGCTCGTCGCGGCGGTCACCGGACTGCTGTACGCGGGCTCGTTCCAGGCCGAGAAGATCGTGTACGCCCACGAACTGACCGTCCCGGTCGGCGACCACAAGCTGCCGATCTCCCGGCAGGTGGCCGCCGCCCGCAAGGCCCACCCCGAGGGCACCATCTCCGCCGTGCGGCCGTCACCGCAGCCTGATGCGACCACACGCGTACTGCTGTCCGGAGTGAAGGGCACAGCCGCCGACCACACCCTCGCCGTGTTCGTGGACCCGTACACCGGCAAGGTGCGCGGCGCGCTGGAGCAGTACGGCTCCACCGGCGCCCTGCCGCTGCGCACCTGGATCGACGAGCTCCACCGCGACCTGCATCTCGGCGAAACCGGCCGCCTGTACAGCGAGTTCGCCGCCAGCTGGCTGTGGGTGATCACGGGTGGCGGCCTGGTGCTGTGGTTCGGCCGGCGCCGCGCCCGCCGCAAGGTGCGCGGCACCGCAGGGCGGCGACGCTCCCTGACCCTGCACGGCACGGTGGGTGTGTGGGCGGCCGGCGGCCTGTTCTTCCTGTCGGCGACCGGCCTGACCTGGTCCGCCTACGCCGGAGCGAACATCGGCGACCTCCGCGAAGCCCTCGGCCAGTCCACGCCGTCCGTCACCGCGACGGTGAGCAGAGGGCACGAGGGACACGACTCCATGGCGGGCATGGACATGAACGGCATCGACATGGGCTCGCACTCCGGCGCACGGTCCGACGTGGGTCTCGACGCCGTCCTGAAGACGGCCCGCGCCGAGGGTCTGTCCGACCCGGTCGAGATCGTGCCGCCCGCGGACTCTTCCTCCGCCTATGTCGTACGGCAGATCCAGCGCAGCTGGCCGGAGAAGCAGGACTCGATCGCCGTCGACCCGGCCACCGGCAAGGTCACCGACGTGCTGCGCTTCTCCGACTACCCGGTGCTGGCCAAACTGACCCGGTGGGGCATCGACGCCCACACCGGCACCCTGTTCGGCCTCGTGAACCAGATCGCGCTGGCCGGCCTCGCCCTGGCCCTGGTCCTCCTCATCCTCTGGGGCTACCGCATGTGGTGGCAGCGCGGCCGCGGCTCCGCCTTCGGCCGCCCGATTCCCCGCGGTGCCTGGCGGCAGGTGCCGGTGTACGTGCTGGTGCCCTGCGTCGCGGTGGTCGCCGTCGTCGGCTACTACGTCCCGCTGCTCGGGGTCCCGCTCGCCGGCTTCCTCGCGGTGGACATCATCCTCGGCTGGGTCACACGCCGTCGTACCGGGCACGCACACGCCTGAACCGAGCGGCCGTATCTGCGCGGGAGCGTCGCGCGACACTTGCCGCGATCGCGTGCGGCCGCTGATCTCGTCATGCTTCTCGGGACACGCAGTGTTCGAGCAGCGCGGCCGTCGGGCCCTCGACGAGCCGGTAGCGCACGATTCGGCCGTCCTTCTCGCCGTCGACGATGCCCGCGGTTCGCAGCAGGCGCAGAGCCTGGGACACAGCGGTGTCCCTCATGCCGGTGGCGACGGCGAGGTCGGAGACGGCGATCGGACCGGCCTCGTGAAGGGCGAGCAGCAGGGCCAGGCGCCCGGGATCCGACAGCAGAGAAAAGCGGTCGGCCCAGACGCGTACACGCTCGGGCTCACCGACGGCCGCGATGGCATCGCAGACCCGATGGCCGTCGATGATCCGCTGCCCGGCGCGTTCCGCGGGGACGAGATGCATGGACCCATCATCGCAGTCCGCGAAATCCCGCTTCAATACCTGCACAATTATGCAGCCTTGCAGCCTCGGCCTCCGGCCTTCTAGGGTGAGCGGGCCGTGGTGTTCGGGAAGACCGGTGACAGCCCCTCAGGGGCTCAGTCCGGAGCGGCCCTCGCCACTGTGATCGGGGAGTTCCCGCCCCATGCATTGCCACTGGCCTCGCGGCCGGGAAGGCAGGGGCGGGCGCGATGACCCGTCAGCCAGGAGACCGGCCACGGCAGCACGAAGCTGATCCACGAGGTGCTGGAGCGTGACCGTATGACCATGCCCGAAGGCGTGCCCGAAACCGCCGTCTCCCCTTCCTTCCGCTGGCGGCGCGAGGACACCGTCCGAACCGCCGGCCTCCTGGCCGTGATCGTCGCCCTGCACGTGGTCGCCTTCGGGATCCTCTTCCTGCTCGTGGTCCCGCGCCACTACGAGGTCGGAAGCAAGGCGTTCGGGGTGGGCCTCGGCATCACGGCCTACACCCTCGGCATGCGGCACGCGTTCGACGCCGACCACATCGCCGCGATCGACAACACCACCCGCAAGCTGATGGCCGACGGCAAGCGACCGCTCTCGGTGGGCTTCTGGTTCGCGCTCGGCCACTCCAGCGTGGTCGTCGTCATGGCGGCGCTGGTCGCCGGCGGCGCCAAGCTCGCCGGCACCCTGATGAACGACAACTCCCGGACCCACCAGGTCCTCGGCACCCTGGGCACCACGGTCTCCGGCGGCTTCCTGTACCTGATCGCCGCCCTCAACCTCGTCGCGCTGGTCGGCATCGCCCGTGTCTTCAGGGCCATGCGGAACGGGCAGTACGACGAGGCCGAGTTGGAAGCCCACCTCGACTCACGCGGCTTCATGAACCGCATCCTGGGCCGGCTCACCAGGTCCGTCCGCCGCCCCGGCCAGATGTTCCCCCTCGGCTTCGTCTTCGGCATCGGTTTCGACACCTCGACCGAGGTGTTGCTCCTGGCCCTGGCCGGTAACGGCGCCGCCGCCGGCCTCCCCTGGTACGCGGTCCTGTGCCTGCCCCTCCTCTTCGCCGCCGGTATGAGCCTGTTCGACACCCTCGACGGCACCTTCATGAACTTCGCCTACCAGTGGGCGTTCTCCAACCCCGTCCGCAAAGTGTTCTACAACCTCACCATCACCGGCCTCTCCATCGCCGTCGCCTTCTTCGTCGGCACCATCGAACTGGTCGGCGTCCTGCACGACAAGCTCAGGCTGAGCGATGGCGTCAGCGGCTGGATCGCGGGACTGAACCTCGACAACGTCGGCTACGTCATCGTCGGCCTGTTCGTGGTCGTCTGGGCCGTGGCCATCGGCTACTGGCGCCTGGCCAAGGTCGAGGAACGCTGGGGCACCCACACCGCCGACGCCGGCTGACGACACCACTGCGGAAAGCGGGCGGGCTCTGCCTGGACGAAGTCGAGGAAGGGAATCCACTCGTCCAGCGGGTGGCGCACACGGACGACCGAACCGCTGCGGCGATGAGAGCAGTGAGCATGAACAGGTGACGGTGGCCCGGGACCGCCGCTGCGCGCCCTGGACCGCCTCATCCTCATCCGCGACGAGGTCGAGGCCGCCGTCGGATGGCAGACGATGCCGGCCGCGGTGCTGCCCCGCCCGGCGGGGACCACCGTGCTCGACCCGTCGAAGTACGCGGTGGCAAGGCACGTGGACGAGTACGTGGGACTGGTCCGGGTGGGACCGCTGACCCGGCAGCCTCGGATCGGGTTGATCGCCGTCCGGGAGCTCGTCCGCCGCTGACGCTCCGACGCATCGCACCGAGCGACCGCTTCCTACACCGCCCCCGGCTGCGCGCGGCGGCGCAGGTCAGGTCCTCAAGCGCCGCGTACAGGCGCTGCGGGTGGAAGGGCCGTTCGCGCCGCCAGACGAAGGTGCTCACGCCGTGCTCGTCGCACGACTGCGGCAGCAGCGCGCACGCAGGATGCGCACGGGCGGCGGCCGCTGCCACGTCGAAGCCCGCCAACAGCGCTGCCCCCAGGGCACCGTCGCTCTCCACCCGTACGCTTCGTGCGCCTGGTGTGAGCTGGGCGAGCAGCGCGTGCGATGACTCCCGGCCATGGCCTGCGACTCGACGGAGTCCCACAGTTCCACGACGGCCAACCGGTACGTTCCCTCCGCTGCGAGCCGCAGCAGCCCGGGGACGAGATCCTCGCGAAGTGCGCAGCACGCGCAGTCATTCACCAGGGGTGCATCGCCACTGCCCAGCAAGCCGTCGGCGTCGCGCACCACCTTCGAGCCCCTGAACCGCCCTTCCGTGAGCCGGCATGGTGGCCGCACGCATAGCCAACCCCCGAACTATGGTGCCCCACCACATGTGCCCCTGACCTGCATCTTCCTACGGTGTGCCGACACATACCCGTCCCCACCGCACACGAGGAAGTGGCGCACATGGCATCCGAAGCAGCATCCGCTCCCCCAACCACCGCCAGCCTCCCCCGTATCGTCGCCGCCAGCCTCATCGGCACCACGATCGAGTGGTACGACAACTCATTCGACCGGGGCTAGGACCTGCGGCTTTCCATGATTCGGGCCCTCTAAGTCAGCACGGAACCAGCACGGGGGTTTGTAGCGCGCTGACTCGGTGCTGGCCAACCTGCTTCGCAGCGCGCTCCATTGCCCCGACCGCATCCACGCATGGTTGCTCAGTGTCACCAACGGCTTGAGCCGACAGGGACAAGCCAACCGCCGATGAGGGGCAAGGGCATACGGACAGCTGGACGCGCTTCTTGCGGTGGGCGATCTGGCCGGCGGGCTGCGGGATCACGGCCCGGACCCCACGCCGTAGCAGGGCGGTGCGGACGCACTGGACGAATACGTCTTCTCGGCTAGGAGCACGTCCGGTGTCGTTCTGGGCCGGCCGATTGGCCGGGGCACCTGTAGGTGGGCCATGACCGAGACTGAGAGTCTCGCCGCATGCGACACGGTCCACCACTTCGGGTTGTTTCATCGTGGAGTTCAGACAGGCAGTGCACGCTCATGTACTTACGGCAGACCCACGGGGACCCCCGCTCCTCCAACATATTCAGGCCAAGATGTCGACCGTGCGTTTTCAGACGGTCATGCCTGCGCATCCTTCAGCGCAGCGCCAGTGAGTGGACGCTCGCTGCACCCGGGGGGTTGTCACCATGCCAACTGAGCCGACCGAAACAGCGTGGAAGATCCAGTCAGCCGTCGCGGATGCGACGGCCAAGGCGGACTCGAAAGCCGCGCTCGCCTTGACCTTGCAGTCCACCATATTGGCCGTAGTGAGTCTGCTGGCGAGTTCTCGGCGGGCGGCGGGCGGGTTCGAGTCCGTCGCGGCGCAGTCGCTGTTGTGGCTCGGCATCGTGCTCATCATGGCGGGTGCCTGTTGTGCCGCCTGGGCTGTGTCTCCCCGGCTGGGCAAGGAGCGGCGAGGACCGGATCCGGATGCGGACTTCCTGTACTTCGGGCACCTGCGGCTCATGGAACCCGCCGTGTTGGAGAGGGCGCTGCGGGACACGGACCCGCTGCCTTCGCTGTCCCGGCAGGTGGTAGTGATGAGCGAAATCGCCTGGGCCAAACACCGTCGGGTGCAGTGCTCTCTCGTCCTGGCAGTCGCGGGCTGCGGCTGCATCGCCGTGGCGACCGTTTTCGCGTGAGGGCGAGGAGATGTCACGGTGAACTTCCGTTCTCTGGTTTCTCCTGATGTGTGGCGTGACTTGGTCGAACGCGGACGTCGGCGCACCTACCGGAGCCAGGCGGTGCTGCTGGCACAAGGCGAGTCGCCCGACGGTGTGATCGCGTTGGTCGATGGTCTCGTCAAAGTGGTGCAGGGCAATGAGGCCGGGGACCGTCTGACGTTGATGCTCCGCGGCCCCGGTGAGGTCCTCGGTGAGATGGGCGTACTGCTCGACCGGCCGCGTTCGGCAACCGTGACTGCGGTACGCCCCTGTACCGGTGTCGTCATGGCCGCGCACGCCTTCCGTGGATATGTGGCCCGGCATCGCCTGGAGTCTGTCGTGTACCGGCTGAGCGTGGACCGCCTGAACAGCCAGGAGCGTCTGCGTGCCGACCTTGCTCATCTACCGCCACCGGCACGCCTGGCACGAGTCGTCGTCCATCTCGCGGACGAGGTAGGGCACCTTGACAGGACGGGAAGTGTCGTCGTCGAACTCGGCATACCCAGGGAGGACTTGGCCACGATGGCGGCCATGAGCCGGTCATCTGCGCTCGCCGCTCTTGCGCGTCTGCAGTCCGCCGGCATCGTGACGCTCGGCCGTCGGCGGCTCGTTGTCAGGGATTTCGCCCTGCTGAGGGCCGCGGCCCAGGACGACGGGGCGGATGACAGCGAACGGCCGTCGCGCGGAGCTCCTGTTATGTGACGTGCCGCACACCCGTACCGTCCAGCGCTGGACGGTTGGCTCCCGGCTCCTCGAACAGGGTGGTGCTCTCCCCGCCGCGTGGGCGGTGCGAGCGACGAGAGGAGCGGCGCATGCTGCCGTCATGGGAGCCCTTGTGGCCCTATCGGGCCGTGCTGGCCGTGGACGCCAGGGACTTCGGAACACTCGACAGCAAGGGGATGCAGCGAGTCAACGCCGACATCCAGCCCCTGCTAGCGCAAGCGCTGAGCGCCAGCAACGTCAGCGCGCACTGGGAGCGGCGCGTGTTCGGCCAGCACACGGGCGACGGATACGTCGCCGGCATGGACCCCGAGGTGCTGCCCGCGCTGGTGGGGCACTTCCCCGACGCGCTTCGCCAGGCGCTCGCCCGTAGGCGGGCCGAGAACCCGCACCTCAAGCCGCTGCAGCTGCGGGTCAGCATCCACGTCGGACCGTTGCCTCAGAGCGGTCTGGGCGTGCCCATGGTGCACACTCACCGGCTGCTGGACGACAAGGCACTGCGGGCGGTGCTAGAGCGCGGTCATCCCGAGATCACCAACACGGCCGTGATCGTCTCCCAGCGGGTGTACGAGGACGTCTTCGACAGCGGCTGCGTCAATGACGGCGTATTGCCGGCGCACTTCCACCGGCACCTGGTGAGGGTGAAGAAGTTTGAGCAGCCGGCCTATCTGCACCTTCCCGGTTTCGACTGGGGGCTCGCCGATCCGGACATCTTCGAGCCGTCCGCTGCGGCAGGCGATGAGGAGGAACCGGAAGTCAAGCCGCTCGTGGCATCGGCTCCCACGGCTCCGGCGGCTCCGGGCGCGGTGAACTTTCACCAGCACGGCGAGCACGGCAAGCAGGGTTACAACTTCTACGATCAGCGGGGGCGGCAATGAGCGACCGCAACAGCGAAGCGCCCGACCCGACGTACCACATGATCGATCCTGTGGCGTCCCGGGCACACGAGGACCCTGCCGACGCACCGATGTCGACCGCGGCGAACCTTCACCAGTACGGCGACTACAGCATTCAGGCGTACCACTACGCCGTACACCTCAACGGTGACTACGTCCAAACCCTGCCCATCGACAGCCGCGACCCCGCCTATCAAGCGAGCGAGGACGGGCGCTTCATCGAGCCTAGGGAGCCGAACCGTCTGCCCGACGGGGCCAAGATCCTCGAAGCCCACGGCGTCGTGGTGCTGTGCGCGCCCGCCGGCAGCGGCCGGCGGACCGCGGCGGTACGACTCCTACGCCGTGCGGCATTACCACGGGAGCCAGAGCTGTTCGACCTGGAACCGGAGTGGGCCAAGCCCGGGACCCACTGCCTGCCGGTGCGGTCGGCGACGGGGTTCGTGCTCGACCTTACCGACCTCCCGGACGAGCCGCCCGCCCGCTTCGGCCAGGACCTGGTCCGTCATGGCGCTGCGCTGCATGAACGGGGGTCCTTCCTGGTCGTGCTCGCCACCCCGGGTGACTGGCAGGGCTCGTGGGCCGAAGCCACCGGCGACGTCACGGTACGGCTTGAATCCCCCAGTGCACGGCGCCTGGTCGAGGCCGAACTCGACGCGCACGGTCACGCGGATCGGGTGGCCTGGCTGGCGGACGAGAAACTCTCCCCGATCTGGGAAGCCGACCCGTCCGCCCGTGAGGCGTGTCGGCTGGCCGGACTCCTCGGCGCGGCCGAGGGAAGGGAACAACTCAACGAAGCCGTGGACCGCTTCGGGGACTGGCATACCACGGTAGAGAAGCTGCTCAACAAGCGCACTGCGGTGGACGGGAGCCCGTCGCTGCTGTCCACTCGGGTCACGGTGTGGGCGGGAGCGCTGCTCGACGGTGGACGGCGCGGTTCCGTCGTCCGCGCGTCCGATGACCTGCTCGCCTTGCTGGGCCAGGCCCGCGGGCCGGCCGACGTGCTCACCGACGCGACGTCGTCCCGTCGGCTTGAAGCAGCCGAGATCGAGCCCGTCGGCGACCGTGTCCACCACGACCGCAACTGTCAGGGGCTGTCCGCGGCCATCCTGCGTCATCTGTGGGACGAGTTCCCCACGCAACACGACCTGCTGACGAAGTGGGCGGTCGGTGTTGCCGCGAGTCGGTCCGTCCCCGAGGACGATGCCCGTCTGGCAAGCGAGGCCCTCCTGCGCCTGGCGGTGCGTCGGCACGACAGGAACGTGCTCGACGCTCTCGCGACGGGGCTCACCGGCCCTCGGCGGATCTTGGCCGTCGAGACGCTCACGAAGGCCGCGACCGACGCCGAACTCGGCCGTTACGTCCGGGACCGCCTCCTCAATTGGGCGGAGTCCAACAATGCGGAGAAGGTCGATCTGGTCGTCGATGTCTGTGGCGGCCCCTGGGGCCTGGAGCAGCCCGCGCTCGCCCTCACCCGCCTGGGCAAGGCAGCCGGCGGGAAGGACTTCGGCGCCGAGAAGCTGGTCGACGCGTTCCGGGAGCTCGTCCGGCATGCTCCTGGCCTCGTGGACAAGACGGTCGTGCAGTGGCTGAGGAAGCATGGGGCCGAGGCCGATGGAAAGGCGCACCGCCAGGCGTTGGGCTCCTTCCTGGCACTCGTCTCAAGTGACACGGGTACGGACCTGGTCCTCGCCTCGGCCCGCGACGCGGCCAGCAGCGAGCACTTCGTCCATGCCTGGCAGACGCTGCTGTCCACCAACGACGCCGTGGACGCCGTGCTCGACCAGCTCGCCCGGTGGCAGGAGCGGTTCGAGCACGACGCCGACCAGAGGAACGCGGTGATCACCCTGCTCGCGGAGGTCTTCGCCCCACCGCGGCTGCGGTTGCGGCTCGACCGGCTCTTGGTGGCCGACGGAGCGGTGGTCCGGCCGTTCTGGCGGGACGTCCTCGGCCACGCCGTGCAGCACTACAGCCTCGTCCGGAAAGCGTCGGAGGCATGACCGATCGTCCCGGTCCCTGGTGGAGACGTCGGGTCGGCCGGTTCACGGCGTACTGGCCCACCTGCCTGCCGGGCGTCCGCTTCCTGGCGCGCGGCACTCTCACCCATGTGATTCCCCCCCGGACGACCGGGACCCACCACGCGGCCGCCGCGCGAGCGGCGGCCCGCCTGGCCGTGGACGAACTCGGCCGCGACATCGCCGGGAAGCACCGGCCCGAGGAACTGGAATGCGTGCAGCAGAGGCTCACCCTGGCGGTCTCGCCGTGGCACAGATCCGACAGCCATCCCGGCCTCTGGCTCAGAGCACGACTCGCCCTGCTACTCCCCCAGCAGGACGCCGACCGGGCCCAGAGGCACCAGAACGCGTTGCGCGAAGTTGAACTGCGGCTCGCACAGGACCGGTTGCGTCGACAGGAGCTGGCTCGGACCGTCTGCACCGACCGGGACAGCGCCCGCCTGTGGTGGCTGGAGCGGCATCTGGACGACCTGTCGGCCCTCGACTGGGCATCGTTCACGGACACGATCCTCCCCCTGGTAGGGACGTCGGTCACCGAGCACACGCAAGCCGAGCGGCTCGCCCACACCCTCCTCTACGTCTGGGATCGATTGGACGACGTGCCGGGACGGCAGGCGCGGTTCATGGCCACCGTCCGCGCGCTCTTCGAGCAGATGGGCTGGGCCGATGGGTTCCCCTGGCCGCCGCCCTCCTGCGACCCGGAGTCCGTGGCCCCGTCCCCCACGACCATCCCCTTCGCACCGGAGGACGAGCAGTGAAGACCTCCGTACTGCGCTGGCTCCTCGACCCGCTCACCAGCCTGCTCGCCCTCCGCCTGTGGTTTCAGGAGCGCGGCCACAGGCCGTACGACACGGCGTGGCGGCTGGCCAGGGTCATGCGCCACCCGGACGAGCTCGTGTACCGCGTTCACGGTCACCGACCCGACGATCCTGGAGACGCGCTTCCTTGATCACGGGGCAGTGCTTCCCGCTGCAAGAACACGAGCCAAGTGGGCGCGGCGGGATCGTTGCCGGGCGAGCCGGACGTCTCGATGGGCTTCGGCAGGCAGCACGGGCCTGGTAGGACGTCGCGCGCGACTTGACGACGGCGGCACCGCTGAGCGGTTGGGTGATCGCGGGACAGCCGAGAGGCATATGCCCGCGTGCAATTCGTAACCAGATACCCCTTGGATGGCGACGTTTCCGCATGGACTTCCTGCTCCTGCTGCCCCACGGCCAGCGGATCGTCCTCGAAGTCGACGGATCCCAGCACCACACCCGCGACCATGGCCGGTCACCAGACACTGGTAAGTACGCCGAGATGGTGGCCGACGATCGGGACCTGAAGCTCAGAGTCTACGAGGTCTACGGGTCTGATGCACGATCAGGTGACATCTGAACTGGCTTGCCCTGTAGGGCGGGTGGAAAGGATGTCGCTGTGCCCAAGTCTTATCCGGAAGAGTTCCGCCAGGACGTCGTGCGGGTCGCGAGGAACCGCGGGCCGGGTGTGACGGTCGAGCAGGTGGCCACCGACTTCGGAGTCCATCCCATGACGTTGTGGAAGTGGATGCGTCGCGCGGACGTCGACGACAGGACCAAGCCCGGAACGACCAGCCAGGAGAGCGCAGAGCTTCGGGAAGCGCGTCGGCGGATCAAGCTGCTGGAGCAGGAGAACGAGGTCCTGCGGCGGGCCGCGGCCTATCTGTCGCAGGCGCATCTGCCGGGAAAAGGATCTACCCGCTCGTGAAGGAGCTGGCCGGGGACGGGGTGCCCGTCACGGTTGCGTGCCGGGTGCTGAAGCTCGCCAGACAGCCCTACTACCGCTGGCTGGCCCAGCCCGTGACCGACGCCATGCTGGAGGAGGCGTATCGCGCGAACGCGCTGTTCGATGCGCACCGTGACGACCCGGAGTTCGGCTACCGCTTCCTGGCCGACGAAGCGCGCGGTGCCGGGGCCGTGATGGCGGACCGCACTGCATGGCGGATCTGCCGGGACAACCGCTGGTGGAGCGCGTTCGGCAAGAAGCGTGGCAAGGGCAAGAAGGCCGGCCCCCCAGTGCACGACGACCTGGTCCGCCGTGACTTCACCGCGACCTGTGCGAACCGGCTGTGGCTCGCCGACATCACTGAGCACGCCACCGGCGAAGGCAAGATCTACCTCTGCGCGATCAAGGACGCCTTCAGCAACAGGATCGTGGGCTACTCCATCGATGCGCGGATGAAGTCCCGCCTGGCCGTGGCCGCCCTGGACAACGCCGTGGCCCGGCGTGGAGACGTCGACGGGTGCATTCTGCACAGCGATCGCGGATCGCAGTTCCGCTCCCGGAAGTTCGTCCGGGCGCTCGACCGCCACCGGATGGCCGGATCGATAGGGAGGGTCGGAGCTGCCGGCGACAACGCGGCCATGGAGTCCTTCTTCAGCCTGCTTCAGAAGAACGTCCTCGACCGCCGTGCCTGGGCCACTCGCGAAGAACTCCGGATCGCGATCGTGACCTGGATCGAGCGGACCTATCACCGACGTCGCAGACAAGCATCACTCGGCCGGCTGACCCCCATCGAATTCGAGACCGTCATGACCACGCCGGCCCTCCAGGCCGCGTGACCGCACCTGTCACCCGAACCTGCATCAGACCCTACCGTTTCGGGCACGACGAGCTTCCCGACGAAGCCTCGGCCCATACCCTCCTGGGTAGGTTTATCCCCGGGCTCTTCCAGCGCTACGGCGTGAACAGCTAGCCAAGTATTGCTCGTATGACCATGGCGAAACAGCCTCCGCCTGGCTCCAAGCCCGGTCGGGAACGCCTTCGAGTCGGAGGCTTGCCGTCGTTCCGCGGAGTCCGACGTCGAGCCTGCGGTGGCCAGCGCCGAGCGCGCCTAGGCCGGCGACAGTACGGTGCGAAGTAGGTGAAGGCCGTGAACGGACTGGAGCACCGGCGGTGCGAGGAGGGGGCGGTGCGGGGTGGCGTGGGGCGAGTTCGACCGTGGCGCGGGCCGTGGGGCCGAAGGCGACG
>NZ_JBEPBF010000024.1:29238-100277 GCF_040298985.1 Streptomyces sp. NPDC001093
TGGGGCGCCGGGGGGGGGGGGGGGCCCCCCTGTCCCGCGGGGGGGGCCCTGGCCCGGGGGGCGGGGCCTGGGCCCCACCACACGTTCGTAACTTTGTTTCACGCCGCCTCGACCACGGCCTCGAACTCGAGGGGCAAGTCGAGCTCGGTCCGCATAGTGAAGACTGCATCCATCAGAGACCTCAGGCGCTCGGGAGCATCGGGCATCACATGCGCGTAGGTCTGATGTGTGATCCTGGGGTCACGGTGCCCCAGCCACTCAGCCATGTCCGTCACCGGAACGCCCTTCGACAGGCCGGCCGAGGCAAAGAAGTGCCGGAGCCAGTGCGTGGTGATCCTCCGCGAGATGCCCGCCGCCTTCTTCGCGTTACGCCACAGCCGGTCGACGAGGGAGTACATGAGGATGTTGGTGCGCCCGACGTTGGAGAAGAGGTAGTCCCCCTCCAGGCGGTTGAGACCCTCCTCTACGCGAAAGGTGCCATACAGTCGGACATGCTCCTGTACCCGGGCGGCGATGGTGGGTGGCACGGGAACCGCTCGACCCTCGTCCAGGTCACGCCACTTGAGGTGGCGGATGCAATGGGCACGCCCCTTGCCCTTAGTGATGGCCTTTTGGACGGTGGTCTTAGGCTCCTCGTTCTCACCATCTTGCGTGACCTGGCGGTCGACGTAGAGAGTGCCACTCTCAAAATCAAACTGCTGCAACGTCACTGCACACGCCTCACCGATGCGCAACCCGCACCCAGCCATGAGCCACACGAGCAGCTTGTAGGGCCCGGGTAGGTGCCGCTCAATCGCCTCGATCTCTGCCAAGGTCGGCAGGCGGATGGTCCTTTTGACCCTCCGTTTCACTCGTTGGCGACCGGTGCGGACATGCTGGCACGGATTCCTGGTTATGTACTCGTTGGCGACGGCGAAGCTGAAGACACCGGCGAGCGTCTCATAGCGATTGATCGCCGTGCTCTCCTCATAACCGCGCTCTTCCACCATCCACTTCAACCACGCATTGAGATGCTTTGGCTTGACGGCACCGATGGCAGTAGTCCCAAAATAGGGATCCACGTGTAGGCGAAGACTCGTCTCATACTGGTAACGCGTCCCATTCACCCGGCTCCCAGAGTCGATGAACTCACGGTACACGGTCACAAGAGGGACGAGCAGCCCTGTGGGGGCGATGTAGGTACCGAGATCTTTCTCTCGCTCTACCTTGGCGGCAAAGGAGTCGGCTGACCCCTTTTTCTCGAACGACTTCTCCCGCTGCCGCCCACCGCGCCCACCAGGCTCCCGGTAGCGCACCGTCCAGGGATGGCCGCAGCGAGTTGCAGTGCAGGGATAGTTACCGCTCTTCTCGTCTTCCTTGCATTTCTGGAAAACCCGAGCCAACCTACCGGACCACCTGCCAGCCGACCAAGAGGACTCGATTCACCAAACTACCCGTACTTCCTTTCCAGGTATGCGACGATGTCACGCTCGCGAAATCTCAGGAGTCGACCGACCTTTTGAGGCCGCAAACCCCAGGCTCGGTATTTGTTCTTGATCGTCAATTCACTTACCTTCAGCCAATCGGCCACTTCAGCTGGCGTTAGAAGCCGGTAGCTTCCACCCTGCGTCAAAATCACACCTACCATCATCACCGGTAATGAATGCCATCAGAGAATCAGCAGAGGGTGCGCCCGACCTTCCAATTCTTGGATTGCAGCGCTGCCTACTGCGCCCGCTACGGCGCCCTGCCAAGGTCAGCCAAGCGCGACTCGCTCAATGGTCGTCACGATCGCCGGTTTGGCTAACCGGCGATCGTCGTCTATGTTGCACTCGCACTTGGTTAGGGCACCTGTCCTAGCTGCGGTCTCCGCACGAACTAGGTGTCGGCAGCGACGCGTCCAGCACAGCCAGCGTTGACACAACCAGCTGAACAGGGAGAAGAGGACTCCTCATCTGATTACACAGTGGGCCGGTTACCGACCTCATGGTTGGGGTGTGTTGTACGTTGACATAGCCCCGGAGAGGGTTCCAGTCTTCCGAGAGTCTTTCTCGTCTGCCGTGGGCGAATGCCAGGTCGGCCTGACAGCGCAGAAAGAGGACCCCTCGTCGGCCAGGACGACGTATGGCCTCGTAGGCTCGACGGGGCATGATCGTGGCGGCCGGTTGGCCGCCGCCATAGGGATTCAGATTCCGCTGCATGCCCCGCATGTGCGCAGGCCGCCAACGACGTATTCACTCCGCCTGTGCACCACGACCTGCGGCGGGCCGTTCGTGGCGTTATCGTGCCTCCACCCGCATGAATCGGCTCCGTGTAAGCGCGAGCTGGAAACTCCGCTGCTGAAGGTTGGCGCAACAGCCAAGGCTCTTCGCCGCCGGGTGGCGGCGAAGAGCCTTGTATGCGGCACTGTCGTGCATTTGGCGGTCACCCTCACCGAAGCCGCCAGGGTCGACGAGTTGACCGACCACTCGCTGGCGCCCCCTCGGGCGGCTACGTCCCGTCAGGCCGCCGGCCTTCGTTCCGGAGCATGCCCGGTCAGCGTTCGGCGGCGTCCCTCCAGTAGTCCTTCAGCATCTCGCTGGGCCACGCGGGCTGTGTGACGGTGCCGCGCGGCAGGAACTCCTTGAAGACCGCCACCAGGTCAACGACCAGGGTGCCGTCGTCAGCGTCGAGGTCAGTGACATGCAGGTCCCGTCCGTCGACGCGGAGCAACCGCGGGAACGAGGTCGCAAGGCGGGCAGGGCGCCGATGGTTGTGGTGCACGAAGGTGCCCGTGGCCGGCCACGCGGGGTTGTCCCGCGGGCTGCGCGCGTGGAGCGCCACGTCCTCGGGAGAGCCGAGGTTGAAGAACCAGGTGACCTGGAGGTGAGAGAACTCCTCGATCCCCTGCAGGGTTTCCTCCGGGTACTCCGGGCGCAGCCGAATGATCGACTCCACACCGCCCTTGAAGTCGTCGAGCCGCCCCTTGGGACCCCCGACCACATCGGCGATCACCGGCACCTCGATGGACTTTGTGGACACGGTTCCCCCTTCTCCGCTCGCGGCACAGCAAGGCGGTCGACCACAGCATGCCCGCCTTTACCACCATGGCGCCGTCAGGCTACTCGTTCGAGTACGGCCTTGGCGCGCTCGTCGATCTCCGCCGCCACGCTGATTCCCCGATTGCGGAAGGGGGACAGCACTCGGCGCATGTTCACGGCTGCCTCGCGTGCTCTGCCCGACTGCACGCCTTCCATCGCGTCCAGGGCCTGTGCCCACGTGAGGCACGCGGCCTCCACGTTCCCCTTGCGGGCCTGCACAGTGCCCATGTAGCCCAAAGTCACCGCGTGGGTCCGGCTGAAGGCGTCGGCCTTCCTAGTCAGCACGCTGTTGTTGAATTCTCGGAGCGCTCCGTCGAGATCGCCGAGCGTCCACAGGGTGCGGGCGGTCTCGTGCGCCAGGGAAGCCCGCTGGAAGAACCACACCCGACTCGGATCCTCGTCGCCGACGTCAGCCGCAGCCAGGTCGTCTTCGGCCCGGAGAAGCGCTGCGATCGCGGCACGCCTTTGTCCGTCAGCGGCGAGGCTGCGTGCCTGCACCACTCCGAGCAGTGCCCGCTCGCGGGGGGTCGCGAGGGTGTACCGCTTACGCTCCACGGAAGCCGTGGCGAGGTCGACGGCGGCCCGTGGGTGGCCAAGGTCCGTTGCCTGGTGAGCCATCGCCCGCAGGATGTGGCCGGCGAGGGGAGCGTCGTCGGCTTCCGCCGCGAGCTTCAGGGCCAGCGTGAAGTAGCGACGCGCGGCCTCGTGGTGGGAGGCGTCGAAGCTCATCCAGCCGGCGACGTACACCGCCTCGGAGGCAGCGGCGAGCAGGGCGCGACGGGTGTCGTCGCTGGTGAATACCCCTCCGACGTACCTGGCAACGTCGTCGACGAGGTACTGGTAGAGGGCCGTACGGCCGTCCATGCCGCCGTGTCGCTGGTCCCTTCGAGAGAAGAACTCTGTCATCTCACGCACAGCGCTGACCTCGGCGGCCCCAACCCTGCGGCTCGTCGCGGCGGGGCGAGACTTTGCCCGTTGGGGAGCCTCATCCCACCACTGCGGTCCAGGCAGAACCAGGCCACCAACCGAGTAGGCGGCGCCGGCCAGCAATCGGCGGCGTTCGAGGTCCACGTCGCTTCTCCCAAGGTCTACCAGCGCAGTCAGCGTATCGACGTTCCATTCCGATGCCGCAACTGCACCCGCACGCGGCGCGGAGAGCCCGATCTCAGCTGGAGTGATGGGGCGTTGGAGGCGCCGGGACAACGTCTCGCACAAGATAAGGGGTGCTCTGCCCGAGGGCTGTGTCCCCGCCACCCACATGGCGATGTGCGAGCGGCTGGTGCCCAGCAGTTCCTTTGCTCCTACCTCGGCCGCGACCCTCACGAAGGCCGCCGCCACTTTCTGCTGCGACCAGCCTGTTTCCGCGATCGCGTCGGCCAGCTTCACGTTCCGCTCGCGCGCCATCGACTACCTCGGTTCACCAAAACGATCTTTGACGGGTTTGACGGTCCCGGCAGCCGCCGGGAGATACCGCCGCGATGCGATCCACGGTTCGCTCGTGCTCAACGAAACCACCAACTGCCTTTGCCCGGGAGGGAACCGGTGAAGACCAGCCATATGACTGGCACGGATACCCGGACTGCGTCAGGCGACGGGCGCGGTCCCGCTCGAACGTCCGGCGTACGGCACCTCGACCACCCCCCGCAGTGGCCGTGCTCGTGCAGAACCTCCGAAATCCTCGTACCTCTCGGCACTGCCGACCGCTGGCAGCCCCTGATGGCCACTTCCCGATGGCCTGACCGGTTTCCTCGACCGATATGCCTCAGGCGACGGGGCGAGCACAAGATTCAGGTGCCTGCACCGTCGTCGCGGCCTGATGCGACGACACGGTGGCTCGAACTACCGGCCGACGACCTGCTGCCGGGACGGGGGCCCTTGCTCACCAGCCCGGCTCCGTTGGCCCGTTGCCTGACCGAAGCCTGCACCATCCTCGCCCCCGACGCGGACCGGACCCCCTTGCGCAGGGCTGTGTCTGCTGTCCGTTCGGTCCTGCGCTCCCCCCAGAGGACGTGATGACGACGACAGCCGTACGGATGCCTCGCGCGGTTCTCCGCCGCAGCGGGCACGTGATGGATGAGCGTTTCCCCGTTGCCCCACGCCGGCAGGGCGAGCCGCCCCGACCCGAGGATGCAGCTCGGGTAGGCATCATGCGCCGGATCGCCACAGCTCGGCTCAGATACTGCGGCCTCGGGGCAATGACCGATGACGTGTTGGTGATCGTCTCTGAACTGGTCACCAACGCGCTCGTGCACAGCGGCACCACGGAGATCGGCCTGACGGTGAGCCTTGCCGAAGGCTTTCTACGCATCAAGGTTCATGACGGCATGGCGGGCAGCGCCCAGCCCATGCAGGCGAATGACAACGCCGAGTCGGGGCGTGGCCTCGCGCTGGTCGAGGCCATGGTTCAGGCGAACGGCGGACAATGGGGCGTCAGCGATGGCGGTGCTACCGTCTGGTGCCGCCTCCTCGCAAGGGAGGAAGGCGAATGACCTCTCCCGCGCTCGTGCGCCGTGGCAGCCATGGGGCGCCCCGCTGGGACCACCCTGTGGAGCCCGCAAGGCGGCCGGCAGACGCGGCCATCGAAGCAACCCTGTTGAAGGTACGCGCCTGGAGCCCGTACGACGGGGACGCCATGTTGGACGACGTAGCTGACGCTCTCGACTCCGTCCCGACGCCCGAGGACAACGTCGAGGAACTGGGGCAGCGCCTCCGCGGCCACCTCATGCAGCTCCTGGGCATCACCGCCAACTACGGTGCCGGGGATCACGAGCAGCCCGACCCCCGTATCAAGCAGGCCGGCTCAATGTGCGAGGAAGAGATGCCGGGCGACTACCGGCAGGGCCTCGGCCACCTGCGACGGATGGGCTGGGCCGTGAACGAACTGCTGGAACTTCTGGTCGAGCGCGAGATCGTGAAGAGGCCGGACTCCCTGAACAGTGACTCACTGCCGCTGATCGCCGAGGCGCACCCCCTCGCCACAGCGGGCACCGCGACGGATCAGGTACCCACCTGTGGGTCCACCGTGGCCGTTGACCAGGCGCATGGAGGCCAGCCGTGACAGTCCTCGTGCGCCCCGAACTACCGGCGGGTGCCACACCTCTGTCTGCGCTAGAACGGCGTGCACTTGCTCTGGCTGCGCTTGGCCACGGCGGTTCACAGATAGCGGGGAACCTAGCCCAGGAGAAGTACCGCCTTCCCGCAGACGGCCTGGGGCCGATCTGGTCCGCAGCAGCGAAGAAACTCGGCACCGAACGTAGCCGCCCGCAGGGTCGGCAACCAGAACTCATCTTTCGCGCGCGTGTCCACGGCGTACTTGATCTGCCAGACCCAGAGGGCACCGATTGGCTTCCTCCCGACGTCCTCGGCTATGTCCAAGCTCTGGCTCGTGGCAGGACGTTGAAGCAGTACGCGTGGGACGACCTGCACACGGAGGTATGGGAAGTCGAGGAGATCGCCAGGCAGGCGCGGAAGCTGCTCGGTGGAGCAACCACTCAGGCGAACTTGGTCTATCGGGCGCTGCCACAGCTGCTCTGCACGGTGCAGCCACCCGTTGAGCACGCCGGAGCAGGTCTGCTACCCACGGTGCGGTCATCGCCGATCGCCGCCAGCCTCCAGACTGACCTGCCCAGCGAAGAAATCGGGGCTGTGAGGGTGGGACGGGTATGGATTCGCGGCATGCTTCCCGTGCTCGGCTGGATGGGTCCTGCTCTTCAAGCTGCTGAGGTGGTCGCCCGGTTGGTTTCCAACGGCGTGCGCCACGGCCTGCCTGATCACGCGAAGACGCACACGCTCCTTCTACGTGCCGCCGTTGACGAAGCGGGCAACCTCCTTGTGGACGTGACCGACCTCAACCCGTCGTTCCCCGACTTCAAGACCGCAGTGCGAGGAGAGCGGGGCCGCGGCCTTCGGCAGGTCGCAGAACTGGGCGCCGAGGTCTTCTGGTTCCTTCACCACGAAGGCCCCGGTAAGACCGTCCGCGCCGTACTCTCAGCTTGGCCGGTGGACCTCTGATGCCAACAGAGCACCGCTGGAGCGGCGAGCGTCTGCGCAGACGGCGTGATGGCATGGCTGCCATGCCCCCTCCGTTGCGGACGCCGGCGACCTGCGCACCCCACACCGACATCGGCGCCGACGCGGACGCCAGGCCCAGCGCCCAGGCCACGCTCGACGAAGCCTCCGGGCAGCTATACCTCCCGCCCCGACCGAAAGAGTAGCGGCCCTGGACTACTACCGTGCTCAAGAAGCCCCGACGGCCGCCGCACCGGCAACCGAGACCACCGAGTGACAGCACGCGTGAATCCGATCTTCATAACTCCCATGTCAGGGTTTGGAATTCACGCGGAGCAAACCCTGACATCGAGTCTTCTCCATGTTCTTGCTGATCAGAGAGAGGAGCCGAAAGGCTGTGCACGTGAATGTCAGCGATGTCCGAGGGATGGGTGACATGCGCAAACCGCAGTTACGGGTGACGGTGAACTCCCGTTGCAAGAGGAGCTGCTACTACTGCCGCCCCTCAGGCGAGGCGGTAGCCACAAAGTCGGGAGCCTCGCTGGCTCCCGACCACTTGGTCGCCGTGGCCGCCGCTGCAAAGGACCAGGGTGTCGATGCCATCAAGCTGACCGGTGGCGACCCGGCTCTGTACGAGCCGCTCGTCGACACGGTGCGGCGCCTGCGGCAGGAAGCAGGCATGCGTGATGTCGAGGTCATTTCTCGGCACCCGCGCATCGGCGAGCTCGCGCCGGCCTTGGCCGAAGCAGGGGTGACCCTGTTCAACGTCTCCCTGGACACCCTGGACGCGCAGCTCCACAAGGAGATCTGCGGCGTCGACGACCACGGCGAGGTACTTGCCGCGATCAAGGCGTGTGTCGCCACCGGGGTTCCGGTGAAGGTGAACGTGGTGGTGATGTCCGGAATCAACACCACGGAAATCGAGCCCCTGATCGACTTCTGCGAGGCCACCGGCGTCCGCAGCGTGAAGCTGCTCGACATCATCAAGGACCTCAACGAGTCCAGCGAAAGTTTCGCCCGACGTTTGGAGATCAAGCGGCAACTCCACCTGCCGGACCTGTACGTGCCGCTGGAGGAGCTGGCGGGCGACCTGCGGGGGCGGGCCGTCGACGAGGAGGTCCTCCAGCAGGGCGGGCTCGGGCACCCCATGACCGTGTTCACGATGCCCTCGGGGACGAAGGTCGTCATCAAGGACTCCAACGCCGGCGCCTGGTACGGATCGGTGTGCCGGGGCTGCCCCCTGTTCCCCTGCCACGACGCCCTGATGGCCCTGCGGCTGACGGCCGATGCCCGACTGCAGTTCTGCCTGCTACGTGAGGACGTCACTGTCGACCTTGCCCCCCTGCTGGAGAAGGGCGACGCCGAGGGCTTGGCGGCGCAGTTGGAGGCGGCCTTCGAGATGTACGCCGCCGCTTACTTCCGACCCGGCGACGCCACTCCCCAGCATCTGGTCGAGGTCAGCCGATGAGCGTTTTCATGGGCCTCCCGGGCAGCCGGACCCAGTCCTCGGCCATCCCCGCACCCCGGCCAGCGACGGCTGGCCGCCCCACCTTGATTCTGGTCTATCCCAAGATCGATCACGAGAAGGACTACGTCTACTTCTGGATGCCCTTCTCGCTCCTCACGCTGGCCAAGCCGCTCATGGCCAGTGGCCTGGTCGACGTGGTGCTGTTCGACGGCAACCAGCAGGATGCAGCCGGGTGGGAGCGCCTCCTGGACGAACACCTCGATGGGTCTGTGTGCATCGGGGTGAGCATCATGACCGGCGGTGGCCAGATCGGCCACGCCCTGGACATGGTGCGCGCGGCAAAGCAGCGTCCGTTCTGTCCGCCGGTCGTGTTCGGCGGCCCGCACGTGAATGTGCAGCCCGAGCAGACCGCGGCGCATCCGCTGGTGGACGCCGTTCTCCAGGGTCCCGGCGAGAACTCCATGGTCGAGTACGTGAAATCGCTGCTCGGCCGCACGCCACGCCGCCTGGTCCCGGGCCTGCGCATGGACGACGGCCGATGCGTGGTGTGCGGGACCTCCAACCCACCGCGCACGGGGAACCTCGGCGCCTACCCGTGGTCGCTGCTGGACGTCGCCAAGTACATCCGCGACGACCCGACCGTGGCCTCAAGGACGCTGAACTACGTCTCCAGCAAGGGCTGCGTCTACAGGTGCCAGTTCTGCTTCGAACTGACCTACCAGCGCAAGTACTCCGCGATGGCCGCCCAGGACCTCCTCGACGACATCGCCGCGCTGCAGGCCACGTACAACATCAACGGCGTGAAGTTCTACGACGCTGACTGGTTCGTGAATTTGAGGCGGGCGATCGGGTTCTGCGACGGGCTGATCGACCGTGGCCTGGATCTGCGGTGGGCGGCCAGCATCAACCCCAACGACATCCTCAAAGCCCGCCGGGCCAAGCTCCCGCTGCTGGAACGGATCGCCGAGAGCGGCTGCTCCCGGCTGCTCATGGGCGTGGAGTCCGGCAACGACCGGGTCCTGAACGAGGTGGTGCACAAGGAGATCACCCGCGCGCAGATCCTCGACGTGGCCGCCGACATCGCCCGGCACGGCATCCTCGGCAGCTACACCTTCATCGTCGGGTTCCCCGGCGAGAGCGAGGCGGAGGTGGAGGACACCTACTCCCTGATGGGCGAGCTACGGCAGTTGGACCCGGAACCCGAAACGCGCGTGCACCTCTTCGCCCCTTATCCGGGCACACCGCTGTGGGAGCAGGCACTTCAGCACGGGTTCACCCCTCCCGATTCGCTGGAGGGGTGGTCGAAGTTCGACTACTACACCTCCCTGACTCCCTGGACCAGCGAGGCGACCGCAGCCCGGGCCAGGCAGGAGACCCGTATGCGACTGGCCCCCGCCCGCTGACACCCTCTACGGTCACCCCGTGCACCAAGGTCATCACTGTTCGTGCACCGGTTGCGCCGGCCCCGCTGTAAGGAGAGAACCCCGTTGAGCATCGCCCGACTTCTGCCCGCGCCCCTCGCCAAGGGTGGCCGCATCGGCATCGTCACCGTGTCCGCGCCGGAGCCCGCCGCCCATCCGGAGATCTTCGACCGCGGCGTGGAGCGCCTGCGTGGCCGCGGCTACGACCCCGTCATCGCTCCCCACGCCGCGACCCGCGACGGCTACCGCGCCGGCAGCGAAGCCCAGCTCCTGGACGACCTTCACGCCTTCGTCTCGGACCCCGCCATCAACGCGGTGGTGTGTGCCGGCGGTGGGAAGAACGCCAACCGGCTGCTGCGCGGACTGGATTACGAGCTGATCGCCGCGCATCCCAAGCCGATCGTGGGCGTGAGCGACCCGAGCCTGCTGCTGAACGCGATCACCGCCCGTACCGGCATGCCGACTTTCCACGGTCCCGCAGTGCTGTGGGATTGGGGTTCCGACGACGCTCCCTCCGCCACGGGCGACCACTTCGCCGCCGTCCTCGCCGGCGAGGCCGCTGCCGCGCGGATCGACGCGCCGCTCACCTGGGCGCGCAGCGGTTCCGCCCAGGGGCACCTGATCGCCGGCTGCCTGTCCTCCCTTCGCTGTCTGCTGGGCACGGTGTGGGAGCCGGACTGGAACGGCGCCGTCCTGGCGTGGGAGGACGCGTTCAAACCGGTCGAGCTGCTGGACCAGACCCTCACCCACTTCCGCGACCGTGGTGTCCTCGACCAGATCGCCGGCATGGTCGTCGGCGAGCTGGTGAGTTGCGAACCTTCCAGCGGTCTCGGGGCCCACGAGATGGTCATGGACCTGTGTGCCGAGTACACCTTCCCCATCGCCTTCGGGCTGCCGTTCGGCCACACCGCGCTCAAGAACACCCTGCCGATCGGCGCCGAGGTCCTCCTCGACAGCGACGACGAGCATGGCCTGACCGTCACCTCTGCGTGGACCACCCGGGGAGGCGAGCAGGAATGACGATCCCGAAGCAGGAACGGCGCCTGTATGGAACGCTGCTCAAGCAGCACCCGAGCGAACGGAACCTGCTGCTGACCAAGGCGGATCTGCTGCGCGCCGTGCGTGCCTGGCTGCACGAAGCGGGCTATACGGAAGCCGCTACACCGGTGCTGTGTGTGGCAAGGGAGAGCGCGCCGATCCCCCAGTTCTCCACCCGGCACCCGCTCACCGGGGAGAGCTTCCACCTGAAGCACTCGGCGGAGGAGTACCTGCGGCGCCTGGTCATCAGCGTCGACCGGGTATACGACCTGGGCAAGGCGATCCGGGCGGAACGGGCGGACGACAGCCACGCGATCGAGTTCACCATGCTGCAGACCGCCGCTCGGGACATTCCTCTGGCTGACGGCATCAAGCTGGTCACCGAGCTGGTCCAGCACGCTGTCCAGGCCGCCTTCGCCACGCTGCAGCCGCCCGGCGGTATCGACTTCTCCACCATCGCCACCCGCACGGTGGATGACGCCATCGCCGAGGCACTGAATCTGCCGCAGGCCCCGGTCGGCCCTGAACTCGTCACGGCGGCGCGGAACTGGCTGACGAGCCGCGGCCTGGCGGCAGGGGATTCCGACTGGGCGGTCATGGAGGAATTCCTCAAGCACGCCGTGGAGGCGGCCGTCACCACTCCCGTCGTCCTGTACGGGTTCCCCTACGAACTGCGGCACAACTCCCGCGTGGACGCTTCCGGTCGGGCACAGCGGTTCTCCCTGATCGCTGCCGGCGTCGAAATCTGCGACGGCGGCGTGAAGCTGCGCACCGCCGAGGACTACCGGCCGATGGTGCAGAACAACATCGCTCTGCGCACCCAGCTGCACGGCGTCCCGGCCGACGACGGGCCGGTCGACTTCTTCGCCGACATCGACTGCGACCCGGCCGACGTCTTCACCTTCGGCCTCGGGATCGAGCGGCTGCTCGGGCTGTGCACCGGCCGGAGTGTGTTCGAGACCCTCACCTTCCCCTACCACTAGACCGAGAGGACCATGTCCGACATGGCCAGCCCCACCTTGCGCGCAGTGGTGATCACCCAAAGCCTTGCCGGAGGCGCGCTCCCCGAGGCGTTCGCCGGGATGGAGGACCGCCGCTACCCGCACCTGCTCGACGCGCACACACCGATCGAGATCATCGAGCTGACGGTGCCGGCAGAGCGGGCCGCGGCACTCGCGCTGGAGCTGTCTGCCGCGCTGAAGCCGCAGCTGTACTACGCGCACATGCTGAACGAGGAGCGCATGCTGGTCGCCTTCCCTCGCACGGTGGTCGACATTCCTCGCGGTGACAGCGGTGCCATCGACCACGCCCGTCGCGTCGGAGCGCTGTTCGACATCCCGGACGAGCAGATGCGGTTCGCCGAGATGTGGGACACCGACCACCCCGACGCCCCCGCCCAGCCGGAGGCCAGCACCCGGTGACCCAGCCCTCGTCCACCAGTGCCCCGCTGGCCGTCGTCACCGGCGCCAGTGGGGCACTGGGCACCGCGATCCACAGCCGCCTCACCGCAGCCGGCTGGAGGGTCGTCGCCACATACAACACCCGTGCTCCTGAGCCTGAGCAGGGGAACGAGCACAGCACCTGGGCGCACTTCGACGCCGCCGACGAAGCCTCGTCCGACAAGCTGCGGCAGGCCGTCGACGCGCAGCCCGGCCGCTTACACGCGGTCTTCGCCTGCGTCGGCTCGCCCTCCAGCAAGCAGCCGGTAGCCGAAACGCCCATGGGCGAGTTCCGCAGCGTCTACGAGGCCAACGCCCTCAGCTTCGTCCGCACCTGGCACGCTCTGGCCGAACGGGCGCGGTGCGATGGCACGTCCGTCCTCGCGGTCGGATCAGACGCCGGACAGGCCGCGCGCGCGAACAACGGCCCCTACACCGCGGCGAAAGCCGCTCTCGAAGCACTCGTGGTCACCGTGGCCAAGGAGGAGGAGCAGCACGGCGTGCGGGTCAACCTGCTCGCGCCCTCGCTGATCGACTCGCCGCTTGCCCATCACGTCATGGCACTCAAAGGCGTTACCGATCCCAAGGGGTACTTCGCCCAGCTGCCCTGGGGCCGCCCCCTGGCACTGGACGAGGTCGCCGGCGCATGCATCGAGCTGGCCACGGCCGCGCACTGGTCCTACGTCACCGGTCAGGTCTACCCGCTCGGAGTAGTGCGCTGATGGTCGACTCCACCCGGGCCCGCCAACTGAGCATCGTGCACCTGCTCCGCAGCCGTACCAACGTGCCCGCCCCGGAGATCGCGGCCCGCTTCGGCGTCACCGAGCGCACCGTCTACCGCGACATGGCCGCCCTCATCGCCGCCGGCATTCCCGTGCAGGCCACCCCCGGCAAAACCGGCGGCTACCGGCTGGCCGCGGACACCGCGCTCGACCCGCTCACCATCAACTCCGACCATGCCCTACGGCTGTACGTCCTCGGCTTCCTCGACCC
Organism: Streptomyces sp. NPDC001093; assembly: GCF_040298985.1. NCBI lineage: Bacteria > Bacillati > Actinomycetota > Actinomycetes > Kitasatosporales > Streptomycetaceae > Streptomyces > Streptomyces sp. NPDC001093. Next base: position 42,665 of record NZ_JBEPBF010000024.1, read on the forward strand.
GACCACCCCGGATACGCCGGCGGAGGACCGCGCTCGCGCCGCAGGGGTCAGTGAGACCGTCCAGGACGTCATCCGGCGACTGGCCCAGCGCATCCATTTCGACACCGCCGACTGGTACTGGCGCGACGAAGGCTCCGGCCACCTGCCCGTCCTGCGCACTGCCATGCTCACCGCGACAGCGCTAGAGGCCACCTGGCGCACCAAGGACGGCGATCAGGAAACAGCCCTGGTCAAGCCGTACGGGGCGGTCTGGAAAGCCGGCGAATGGCACATGGTCGCCGCCCGAACCACCGGCGAGCCCACCCGCTTCCGGCTGAACCTGGTCGACCGGCTCCAGCCCACCGACCTCACCTTCGCCTACCCCGAAGGGTTCTCCGTCCGCAAATGGTGGGACCAGACCATGGAGGACTACGGCAAGGGCGACGTCCGGGTCACCCTGCGGGTGTCCCCTGGGGCACGGGACGAACTGCGGCGGCTGAGCTTGAAGTCCACCTCGCAAGTCCACGAACACGACGACGGGTTCCTGTCGATTGTCTTGTTCGTCGACCGCTGGGAGTGGCTGATTCCGCTGGTCACCAGCTACGGCCCCGACGTCGAAGTCGTCGAGCCCGCAGCTCTGCGCGCGGCCCTCACTCAGCAACTGCGCCGCACCCTCGCTCTGTACGACGACGCCGAGACGGGCGGCCCAGCCCCACCCGATGGCCTGCACCACGACGACTCCCGCCTTCGTTCGACCCACGGCCGCCACCCAGGAGCATGACGTGAACCCCCGCACCCTCGACCACACCGACACCCTCGAACTGCCCGTCACGGGCGGCGGTCCTTTCAACGCCCTGCACACCTTCTGGAAGCCGTCCCACTACGCCACCGGCCTGGAAGCCCACACCGAGTCCTGCAGCTGGCGCACCTTCCGAGTCGGCGACCTCGTGGTCGGAGCCCGGCTGCGTGCCGAGGAACGCACAGTGATCGCCGACATCTACACCGACGGCGACTTCAAGCCCGCCCACCGCGAGGAGCTGACGCGCCGGCTGATCTCTTCATATGGGTTGGACGAAGACCAGGCAGCGTTCGCGGAACTCGCGGCCCGCGTGCCCGCGATGAGCCAGCCGCTCACGGACTTGGGCGGGATGCGGCAGTCATGCCCTGAGGACCACTTCGAGATCGCCGTGATCGCCCTGCTGCTGCAGAACGTCACCATCCGCCGCACCACCCAGATGACCCGCAACCTGCTGATGCACTACGGCCATCTCGTCCACTTCGCCGGGATCACGCTGCGGGCGTGGTTCACCCCCGACGAGATTGCCCACGTCTCGCCGGAGACGCTGAAGGAACGGGACCGGCTGGGCTTTCGGGCCAAAAGCCTGCCGCACTACGCCGCCTACTTCCGCGACCACAGCACCGAGGACCTCCAAGCCGCCGGTAACCTCATGGAGGCGGTCCAGGAAATCAAGGGCGTCGGACCTTACACCGCCGCAGTGATCGCCTCCCATGCCTCCCGCGACCCTGCCGTCTTTGGCATCGACGTGTGGAACCGCAAGATCCTTGCGCGCCGCCTCCTCAACGCCGACGATGCCGAGCCCGAGACCGTGATGGCGCGACTGAACGAGCTGTTCCCCGGCTACGCCGGCACAGCCGGCCTTTACCTCGTCGAGCATGACTACCTGGCCAAGCCCGTCGCCCCGCTCCTGGGTTCCGGCCCCGACGCCCTCGCCGCCTGGAACGCGGCCCTGGAGCAGACCGGAACCTGACCTGCCGCAGCCCGAGAGCAGCGGACGCCACTGCCGCCGCTGCTCCTCGTTGCCATGCCCGCACCGCGCCCGACGGGATCCCCGCAATACCTCGAAGGGGTGATCCGAGCTGTTCGAGCGATGCAGGCGCACCTCGCGACAAGGCCCGCTTGACCACGACCACCGAATAGAACATCCGTCCACGATCTGCCCCGGATCCGCCCGTGACAGACCCGTCCGGGGGCCGTTGTTAGAGCACCAGTACCCCTCGTGCGTCCATCTGGAGGACTCCGTGAATCCTGTGCCCGTCCCCGTGGATCCTGTCGCCGTATTCGAACGTCCCGTGCCGGCCGGCCCGTGCTCCGCACGATCCGGGCGGCAGGTTGACGCCGCCGCTCAGCGCGCAGCACGACCGGATACGGGGTGGGCGGCATGAGTGAGCCCACCGATGCATCACCCGACAACATCCCGGGGCCGCGCACCGCCCCGCTGGAGTCCACACCCTCTTCGTCGCCTCCCGAACCGACGGCCGGGACCGAGGCGCCTTCTGCAGCCGAGCCGGATGAGCCATCGGAAACGGCCGCCAGCGAGCCGCAGATGCGGTACGTGGATCTGACGGGCAGCCGTGAAGCGGCCGGCCGTTCGATCAGGATGCGTGATATGGCCCGGCGGCTGCCGCAGCTGGTACGCCGGTCACTGGCACTCGCATGGCGGGTCGACCGCCGGGCAACCATCGGTCTCCTGCTGTGCCAGGCCGTCACCGGCGTGATGCAAGCCCTCGGCCTGCTCGCCATCAGCGGCACCCTGACCGCCCTGCTGACCAGCGGGGACGTCTACCAGCGGCTCCTTCAGGCATGGCCGTCCGTGGCCCTGCTGGCCGGCACCGCCGGCGTACGCGCCCTTCTGGGGATCACCGTCTCCTGGCTGTCTTCCCGGTTGGGCCCACTGATGTCGCGCGAGGCCGAGCAGATGCTGCTCACCGGCTGCGCCGAGGTGGAGCTGTGCGCCTATGACGAGCCCGACTTCAACCACGACCGCGAAGCCGCCGACCGCGGGGCACAGGTCACCGGGGACCTGATCAACGAGGGGCAGGACCTGATCGCCTCGTCGGCCTCCTTCGTCGCCGGAGCGATCGTGCTGGCCGGCGTGCACTGGGTCCTTCTCCCCCTTCTGGTCGCGGCCAGCCTGCCGCAGGCCCTGGCCCAGATCAGCGCCGCCCGCGTGCGATACCTGGCGAATCTGCGCAGCAACGGCGACCTGCGGATGCTGTCAATCCTGCGCTGGCACATCTACACCAAGGAGGCCGCCGACCAGATCCGTGCCGGCACCATGGCCGCCTTCCTCTCCGGCCGGTACCGGCAGACGGTCGCCCGGATCAACCGCGAGGACCGCGCCGCCGCCGACAAGGGGGCCCGCATGTCCCTGATCGGCGCGCTCTGCGGCGGCCTGGGGTCGGCGGTCGTATGGGCCGCGGTCGTCTGGCTGCTGGCCACCAGCCGCATCAGCGTCGGACACGCCGGGACAGCTGTTTTCGCCCTGCAGACGGTGGGCCAGTCGGTCCGCGGCCTGGTCTCGGTAGGGGCGCGCGCCGTGCGCACGGGCCTGTACATGGACGACTGGAGCGGCTTCCTGGACAAGGCCGGAGGGTTCCGCATGCGCCGGGGCGCGCATCACCCGGCACCGCCGAAGAAGATCGAGATCAAGTCGGTCACACACCGGTACGCGGGCAAGAACCAAGACGCTCTGTCCGACGTGACACTCACCCTGCGCCAAGGCGAGGTCACCGCCCTGGTCGGCTTCAACGGCTCGGGGAAATCGACGCTGTCGAAATTGATCAGCGGCCTGTACCTGCCCACCGAAGGGCAGGTGCTGTGGGACGGCGTACCCACCGGCGACGCCGAGCCGCAGGCGCTGTGGCAGCAGGTGGCCCTGGTACCCCAGACCTACGCGCGTTGGCCTTTGACGGTGCGGGAGAACATCACCCTCGGGCAGCCCACGGCGCGTGGCGACGCGGCGGTGCGTGAGGCGTGTGAGGCCGCCGGCGCCGACGAGGTCGTCGACAAGCTCGGCGCCGGCCTGGACACCCTTCTCGCCCGCGAGTGGCTCAACGGGGAGGAACTGAGCGGGGGCCAGTGGCAGCGCATTGCTCTCGGACGTGCGTTCTTCCGCCAGGCAGGGCTTTTGGTCCTCGACGAGCCGACCGCGAACCTCGATCCGCTTGCCGAGTACCGGAATTTCCAGCGGCTGCGGGGTCTTGCCCGGGACCGGGTGGTGCTGCTGGTGACCCACCGCATCACCAGCGTCGCCGTGGCCGACCGGATCGTCGTTCTCGACGAGGGCAGGGTCGTGCAGGAAGGCACCTTCCAACAGCTGTCTCAGCAGCCCGGCTTGTTCCGGCAGCTGCTGTCCTGCCAGGTCTCCTCGGATGCCAGGGACGATGACGAACAGCGGCAGGCACGCGCATGAACACACGCCCGCCGAAGAGCATCGTGTTTACGGACCTGTCCACCGCCGCGAGCACACGGCACACCGCCATGCTGGCTCGCCCAAATGCCGATGTGCCGACCGACCCACGACCATGTGACGCCCCCCTTCGTGTGCGGCGGAAGGTGTTTTTCCTCCACGGCTGTGTACGGGGCGGCGACCTGGGCGTGGATACCGCGGTGCCGGGGATGCCCGGGCAACACGATCACGCAGTCACGGTCGCGCCGGGCGTGCGTCTGAGGGAAGCCGAGGGGGTACGTCATGTCCTGCCCGTGTGACTCCGTCTCGTCGGCCGGGCGGACGTCTCTGTGGCAACACCGGGACTTCCGTCGGTACCTGACCGGCCAGGCCGCCAGTGTGGCCGGCAGCTCCATTAGCTCGATGGCCCTGCCCGTGCTGGCCGTTCTCGAACTGGATGCCAGCCCTGCCCAGGTTGCCTGGATCACGTTCATGGGCCAACTCCCTCCCGCGCTCCTGGCGTTGCACGCCGGAGCGCTGGCCGACCGGCATTCCAAGCGGAAGCAGATGATCACCGGAGATCTGGTCAGCGCCGCCGCGCTGGCCAGCGTGCCCGCAGCGGCGGCGCTGGGCAGGCTGTCCCTGGCCCAGCTCATGGTGGTCGCTGCGGTGCAGGGCGCGGCGGGCGTGCTGCACGACGCCGCCGCGATCAGCCTTCTGCCCAGCCTGGTCGACCGGTCCCTGATCCAACGCAGCAACAGCCGTATCGGTGCTCTGTTCGCCGTCGCCGCCACCGCCGGCAGCAACCTCGCCGCTGCCCTGACCGCGCTCCTCGGACCGGCCCGGGCAGTGCTCGGTGACGTCGGTTCCTACCTGGTCAGCGCCTGGTGCACCGCCCGCATCCAGACACGCGAGACCACCCGGGCGCGAGCAGGAAGCCACCGTCTGCACACCGAGATCGGTGAGGGCCTGCGGTACGTACGCCGTGACCACCGGCTGCGCACACTGACCCTGGTCAACGCGACTACCTCGGCCGCCCTGGCACTCCAAAACACCCTATGGGCCCTGTACCTGCTTGTTCCCGCTTAGCGACGGTGTTGCTTACCGCCTGATGTGCCACCTGACCTGCTCGTTTGTTTGTTGCACTCAGCCGGGTTGCATTGGTACTCATCGGCCATGCACCAATCGACGTACTCATCAGCAGGCTGGGAGTCCTGGGGGCTTGCGTTCAGACCGGCGATCCCGGAGGGGATGCCGTTGCTGTTCGACGACGACCTCCTCTTCGAGGACAGCAACGGCGTCCGTCCCACGACCGTGATCAACTGCTGGGCCTGCGAGCTGCCGGCGAATGGGTGCCCATCGCCGAATTCGTGGCCCTACTACGTGCGTACGGTGCGTGAGTGGCTGGAGTTCATATCCGAGCGCGGGGTCGCCCTGTTCGACACGAGGCGTCGTCTGAAGGCGGTGTTGGGCGCGTACTCCGTCTATCGAGCCCAGGGCCCCATCAAGCATCGCTTCGAGGCATCCACGTGGAACCAGAACATGGGGATCCTGGCGGGGTTCTACAAATGGGCGAAGGATGAGGAGTACGCCGACTCCGAGCCGTTCACGTACCGGCAGGCGGTCTGGGCCTTCAAGGGGCAAGTCCGTCGCGGGCGGGTCAACCAGTCACGGCGGCGCCAGGCCAAGCCGCATGTGACGATCAAGTATCTCGACGACGACTTTACGGACATGTTCCTGAAGGGGTTGGCGGGCCTGGGCCCCGACGGGGAGCGGGATCTGCGCTACCGAGGACGGGAGTTGGCCCGAAACTCGGCAGTCGGCCGAATGATCGTCTCCAGCGGGCTACGCAGCCAGGAGTACACGTACCTGCTGGCCTGCGAGGTGCCCCTGCTTCCCTCGCGACGGACCGCGGTGCCGGTCTCTTTCCCGGTCCCGTCCGGGGTCACCAAGGGAAGCAAGTACCGCGAGTCGTGGATCGATTACGACTCACTGGCTGAGCTGCACTCCTACATCGCTCTCGACCGGGCAGCGGCGACGTTCGGATCGTCGTGGCGTCCGCCGGCCCGCTGGGGGGAGCCGCTGTTCGTGACGGCCGTTGACCAACGGGGCGGACGCGTCAACGGGGTGCGTGTGCAGTGGAGTTCGCTCGGCCCTGATGAGCGGCGGCGTCTGGTCGCCCCGGACGGCGGTTCGATGCTGCTGTCGGTGTGGGGCCAGGGACGTCCGTTCACCGGATGGGCCACGGTCTTCGCGAGGACCTCCGATCGCATCCGCGAGCTTTACGAGCCGCGCTTTCCGCACGTCAATCCGCACCGGCTGCGTCACACCATGGCCATGGCGACCATGGCGCGGCTGATGCGTGGCTGGTACGAGCAGGCTGCTCGGCAGGTGCGCGACACCGACGACGATGCCGCCCTGGCGCACTACCTGCGGACCCAAGAACCGCTGCTGATTCTGCGCGATCTGCTCGGACACACCAGTTCGCTGACCACGGAAGCGTACCTCCGCCGCCTGGACGTGCTCCGCCTGTTCACCTCCCTGTATCGGCGGGTCGGCAAGGAGTACGGCCTGCTGGACGAGGACGCCGAGCTCGAGACCGAGTTCGACGACGAACCGGCGGTGGTCTGATGCCGGCCACCGTCACCCTTGACCCGCTGGGTGTGCACTGCATCTTCAGCGACGGGTCGGAGTACCGCCGTCCTCTTCGTGTGCGGCGACCAGTGGAGCTCCCGGGGCTGGCACGCACTCTGCTGGAAGGCGCCACGGACCTTGTCCATCCGCACGGGCAGGTCGACAGCGCGGGAGGCATCGACCTCTACCTCACGGCCATCCGCGGCTTCACCGACTGGCTGGTCGAGTTCGGGTTCTCCGGCGGGGCCTCCGACCTGACGCGCGCGCTCCTCGCCCGGTACTGGCGGCAAGGGGTGCGATCCTCCCAGGAGAGCGCGCTGCGGGCGATGTTGCGTTGCGCGGATGACCAGGATCAGCTTCTGGCGCCGGGCGTGCGCGCGTTCGTCGATGGCCGGCTGTTCAACACGGGCGAGCGGTACGGCTCGCACCAGCCCTACAGCGAGGCCGAATGGGCTCGGCTCATCCGTACCTGCCGGGACGAGGTCGATGGCGCCTACCACGCGTTCTGCGTGGTCCGTCAGCAGGCTTCGTCGGCTGACGGACCAGGGGCTTCGCTCCGTGAGCGCACTGCCCATCACTGGCTGGTGCTTCACAACGGGCCCGACCCGCTCGTCAACGATATGGCAGACCGCGGCTCGTTCCCCTTCCGGCAGAGATACGGGGTCGGTCTTCGCGCAGTGCTGGATCCGCTCATCCCGACCCTGGATGTGATCATCGCCTATCAACTGCTGTTCGGCGCGTACACCGGGGTCGTGCCGGACGGGATCGCGGACCTGGGACTCGACGACATCGAGTGGGCGGGTGATGAGAAGATCCTCCTCAGCTACGTCAAGGGCCGCACCGCGGCGGAGAGCCTTGCTCTGTCACGTCAGGCCACTCGCCTGCTGGAACAGTGGCTCGATCACTCTGCGGTGGCCCGCCGCTTCGCACCCGAGGAACTGCGCCCCGAGCTCTGGGTGCGTTTCACGCCGAGTGGCACACGGGCGGGAGAGCGATGGCTGGCCAAACCGGCCACGCGCCTGTCCATATGCGCCTGGGTGGAGCGGCGCCAGGCCGTCGACGAGGGCGGGCGGCCCGCACAGATGACTGGTGACGACGGTCTCCCCCTGGCCCTTCACCTGCACCGCATCCGCACTACGCACGATGCGCTGAAAGACCGGTCGCACTGGCGCGGCAGCCGCCGGTCCACGCTGGATCCGAACCGGTCCCCCGGCGTCGAGGGGGACCACTACCTGACGAACACGACGCCGGCTCAGCGCGAGGCGGCGGAAGACATCATCGCCCAGGCGCAGGAGGACCTCGTTCGCCGGGCGCTGCCGCCCTTGGTGCTGGCCACCGCTGAGATGGCCGACCTGGTGGAGAACTATCCCGAGCACATGAAGCGGCTCGGCCTGGATGACAACGCCTTGGCGCAGCTCCTGTCCGGGGAACGCGACGTATTCACCGCGGCTTGTGGAGATCAGCTGTCGGGGCTCCACGGGCCGAAGGGCAAGCCCTGTCCGGCACGCCCGTGGGTGTGCCTGTTGTGCCCGCTGGCTTTGTTCGCCCCCCGCCATCTGTCGAACCTGCTGCGACTACGGGCGTTCTTCTCCCGCCAGTGGCAGCAGATGACCACTGCCGAGTTCATCCCCGTCTTCGGCCCGTACGCCCACCGACTCGACGAGATCCTGACCCCCGACCGGTACTTCTCCGAGCACGCGCTACGGGCAGCCGCTGCCGAGGTCACCGACTCCGATGTCGAGCTTCCCCTGCGACCTGAGGAGCACACCGTATGACCACCCTCCACCGGCCCGCGGGCCTCACGGCCCCCTTTTCGCGTTCCGTCTTTCGAGGTGAAGACGTGTGCGCTGCGGCCGGTCTGCCGGTTCACGGTGCGGGCCCGCATCCTCATTTCGACGATGCAATCTGGGACTTCACCGGTGTCATCGGGCTGCCGCGGTACCTTGCGCGGTACGCGCGGATCTTGTCCTTCACCGAGATCCTCAATCCCCAGTGGAGGGAACTCGCGAAGGAGTTCATCTTCGCCCGGCTCGCACCGGACCACCCCGCGGTGCGGGAACTTGCCCACGCCTACCGAACGCCTGTGCAGGTAGCGACGGTGCACGGGCGGCTGACCGTGCTGACCGGCTGGCTCAACTGGCTCACCGAACAGGGCGTCGACAGTCTCGGGGAGGTAACCCAGCAGCATTGTGCTGCCTACCTGGAGCTTCGCAAGAAGGTACGGGACAAGCATGGAGTCGTGATCCGCGACAGCAGCCCCGGCTACCGCATGGACGTAGTGGCGGTCATCCAGGAGCTGGGCTACTACAAGGAGTTGTTCTCAGCCGACGGCTATGTGCCGGCCTTCCGTCCGTGGGGGCGGCGCACGGCGTACTCCGTCGCCGGGATGGTCCGTCGGACGGGCAACACGACACCGCCGCTGAGCAATGACGTCTTCCAACCGCTCGTCGCGGCGGCCCTGTTCGTGGTGGAGGTGCTGACGCCGCACGTCATTGAACTCCAGCAACAGTTGCAGGAGATGGTGCCGAACCGTCCGGGCCGCAACAACCGTGAGCGTCCGGACTGGAGGGTCGAGGTCGCGCAGGCCATCGACCGCCACATACAGGAGGCCGATCCGTTCGATGTCGCCCTCGATCACGTCGTAGCCGAGCGGCTGACGGACGGCTGGGATCCGCACGATCCGCTGCTACGGGTGAACCTGATCTCCCTCGCCCACGAGACCGGACGGCACGCCTTCCACTACACGTGGCTGCCCACCCTGCGCGGCCACCTGGAGAAGGCCGTCAGGGAAGTCGGCCTGGCCAAACGCTGGGGCCGGACGGCCGCCCTGGTCGAACGCGCGGACGGACGGGGCAGTGTCCCCTGGACCCTGCCGATGAACACCACCGAGGCCCGACTGCAGCTCTCCCGGGCCCGCACAGCCTGCCTCATCGCGCTCGCCGCACTGACCGGAATGCGGAAGAGCGAACTGGCCGAGCTGACCCACGACTGCCGCCAGCCTCCCGAACAGCTTGGTGAGGGCCGCCTCCGCTACCGCCTGAAGGGCAAGGTCATCAAGGGCCGGAAGCTGGGTGGTGAACACGATCAGTGGGTGACCATCAAGCAGGCGTACGACACCGCCGGCGTGGCCGCCTCGCTCGCCGACCCGGTGAAGAACACCGGTCACCTGTTCAAGTCGCTCTCCTTCTTCACCCCGTACGAATGGTTCCTGACCTGGGTCAATGGTCCAGAGGGCCGTCGCCTCGGGCTGGCGCCGATCCCCGAGGTGCCGGTCAGTCTGCGGATGCTACGGAGAACCCTCGCGGTGGAAATGGCGCACCGGCCCGGTGGTCTGCTGGCCGCCAAGATCCATCTCAAGCACATTTCGGTGGTCACCACCGAGGGCTATGCGGACCGCCCCGGTGGGGCCCAGTCGGTGCTGATGGCCGAGTTCGGCCAAGAGGAGCGAGAGCACAAGATGCGCGTCGCCCTCGACGCATTCCACGACTACCAGAACGGTATCCGGCCTGCGGGGCCTGGCGCCAGCGACCTCCTGGACTTCTTCGCGTTCGTCGACGAACAGCTGGATTCCTCCGGGGCGCCGAACATCAAGCGCAGCGACCAGGAGGTGACGAACCTGCTCGCCAAGCGGGCCAAGGCCCTGCACCTGGGGCCGGCGAACTACTGCTGGTTCCTCGATCCGTCCAAGGCGCTGTGCCTCAAGCTCGCAGGGTCCCACGCCCGCGGGGCGACAGAGCCCTTGATCGGCATGTGCGATTCGGCGCGGTGCCCCCAGGCCACCCACCATGCCGGGCACCGCCCGGTATGGGCAGCCAGCGCCGAGAGCAAGAAGGTCTTCATTGCCACCATCGGGCGCGCGCAGCGGACGGAGAAGGCCCGGCTGGGTACGGAACTCGCCCGCGATGAACGGGTGCTGGCCGAGATCGACGCCCACTCCGGAACGGGGGCATGACGTGGCCCGCATCAGCGACGAGAGGCGGCGGGACAACGAGACGGCCATCCGGCAGGTCATGGAACGGCTCCTTGCCGGTGACGTTCCCTCGGGAGGCAAGTGCGACATCAAGACCCTCGCGGCCCAGGCCGGGGTCGCCCGCACCGGCTTCTATCCCAAGAAGAACCGCGACGGCTCACCGCGGCCTGGCCCCTACCAACACCTGGCGGAGGAGTTCGAGCGCCGGTTGACCGAGCTTCGGGAAACGGGCGTGATTCCGGACCCGCGGGCGGCACAGATCGAGCGCCTCAATGAACAGGTCTCCGGGCTGAAGGAACGCCTCACCGCACGTGACGAGCAGATCGATGGGCTCACTGATTTCAGGGAACGGGCTCTCTCGCAGATCGCCGCCCAGAGGATGGAGATCGAGCGGCTTCGCGACGCCTTGGCCACGCCGTCGAATCTCCGTGCTCTGCCGAACAGTTCACGAGCGAGCGCGCCGTACGGATCGTGCAACTGAGTGCAATCGTATGCCGGGGGCAGCTGCCCGGCCGATAAAGGCCGGGCAGTCGCCCCCCTGGTGTTGACCTGGCCTGCGCCCGGCGGTAGGAGAGCCGGGCGTGGCTAGTCTCCTCGCACGGACTGCCAGTGGATCCACTCGGTCGCCCCGCCTTTGGCTTTGAGCTTTCCGCGCTTGTCCTGCGGGTATCGGGCCCGGTCGTTTCGATGGGAACCGCGCGGGCCTACACCGCCGCCGAGGTCTACCGGTCCTCTGGCACGCCCCAGCACATTGCGGGTGACGGGTGGGGACATACATCAGATCCGGCGGCCGGTACGCGCTGACGGGCCGCGGCTGCATCGGCTTGGGGAAGCTGGTGTCAGGGGGACACCGCGTAGCCCGGCGCAGACTGGCCGAACTGCTGGGCGATGTACCAGACCGCGTGGTCCGAGCCGTGGAAGAACACGTGCAGGCGTCCGTGGCCGTCGGCCTCGACGACGGGTTCGCCACCGATGTTCTGCGCGATCTGCTCGTGGGCGCTCCAGGCGGTGCCGTTGATGACGGTCTGCTCGCAGGCCCACAGGTGGCCGCCGCCCCAGTGGAAGGCGGCGAGCCGGCCGTCGGCGGCCTGGACGGCGGCGGGGTTTCCGGTGAGGGTTCCGCCGAGGCTGGTCAGCGTGGCCCACCCGTTGTAGTCGTCGGTCTGGGGCAGGTGCCACAGGGCGTTGTCGGTGCCGCGGAAGAACACGTCCAGGCGTCCGTCGGCGTTGGTGGTGACGACCGGGTCGCCGCCGATGTTCTGCACGATGCTCACGGGGCTGTCCCAGCCGCTGCTGTTGGCGTCCCGCTGGCGGGTGACCCACAGATGACCGTCGGTGCCGCGGAAGAACACCTGAAGGCGGCCGCGGGCGTCTGTCGCCACTGCCGGGTCTCCGGCAGGGGAGCCGCCCAGGCTGCCCGGGTCGGTCCAGTCGCCGTAGCCGGACTTGGCGGTCTCCCACACATGCCACAGGGCGCCGTCGGTGCCCCGGAAGAACGCCTCGGGGCGCCCGTCGGCGTTCAGCCCGGGGACCGGGTCGCCCCCGATATGGGTCACCAGCGTCTTTCCCGGGCCGTAGGTGCCGTTGATGACCGTCTGCCAGGGATGCTCGAGGTGGCCCTGGTCGTTGCGGAAGAACACGCCGATGCGCCGTGCTGCCGTCCGTAGAGCGGAGGGATCGCCGGACAAGGTGCTGCTGCCCAGCTTCTCCCAGTCGGACCAGCCGCCCCATGTCTGCTGATGGCTGGTCGACGGCGCGTTGTCGGCGCGGTGCCTGATGAACACCTCCAGGCGGCCGTCCGACGAGGGAGCCACCGCCGGATTGCCCGTCAGCTGCCCTCCGAGCGAAGCCACGTTGTCCCAGGTCATGCCCGGAGTCGAAGGAATCGTCATGTTCTTCCCCTCCCGTTCGCCCCCGGTTCTTCAACCGGGCGGCATCACCATATGCATACGATCAATTACCCTTCGTAATCGCCAGTTAGGCTCGGCAAGCTCTTCATGACGGAGCGTCAGTAGCCGTCGGGCGCCGACGGCACTCCTCAACGCACCTCTGTACAGCGCCCCTCACCGCCCCCTAGGGCCGACGAGGGCGCTTCTCGCCAATGTGCACTGGTTGCAACTTCGCGCGCCCGCGGCCGTGCCCGGTTGGCGCGCTCTTCGCGTCTAGAGGTTGTTGCCGAACGCCCGACGCGCCGTGTGCGGGCCTACCCCGCGTCTCGGGTCGTCCGCAATAAAAGTGGAACACCTTCCCCGCCGCCGGCACGCACCCCGAGCGGGTGGTTCACGAGCAGAACGTCGCTGCCGCCCGCCCCAACTTCACCGAGCGCTCAGCGAAGTAACTGGTCGGAGCGCTGCGCCACCAGGAGGTCGAGCGACTGCGCCCGAGCCGCTTGGACTTCGGCCACGCCCCGTCCACGCTCGACCGGTGCCGTCCACCGCAGCGCAAAGTCCGCGTGCGGAAGATGGATAGCCCGTGTGGGCGAGCTCCTTCAGGTCATTCAGTGGTCCCGCTGACCGCGCGAGAGGCAAGGAACGAGCACGCCACTCCAACACTAAACGTCTCTTTTGGGACTGAGTCGTCGGGTTTGGGTGCTACTTGCCCTGTTTGCCTGACCTGCTGGACTGCCAGCATCTCCCTTGCAGGGAGTCTATCTCGCAGGGGAGACCGCGACTTGGAAGGGCGGAAGGGAGCTGCCCGCATTCTTCACGCCCGGTGATGGCGTCCGTGGCGAGCCGTTGGCTGCCACCGAGCGCGTCGGGCTGGTCCCCAAGCCGCCGCGGTCGAGCGGTCGTCTCCACGTCCCGGGCATTGCCGGGGACTGCTACCGATCCGGTGTGGTGTCTCGCCAACGTGCCCGACAGGGAACATCACGCACGTGATCTCGTCACCTCGACACTCTTGTGACTTCCTGCAGTCAACCTACAGCCGTCCGTAGTGGGCGGTCGGTAAACGGTGAGCGATGAAGGGGATGACGATGAGCACTGCCCAGGCGGCAGCCACAACTGGCCAACGCTTCGACCCTCCGATCAGCACGGTCGTGGGGACCGTGGTCGCGGGGTTCAAGGGGGAGAACGAGCCTGCGGTTGAGGCTGAGTTGCACTCCCCGTGCGGGATTGCGGTGGACAGCGCCGGCACCCTCTACATCTGTGACGTCAACAACGCCCGGGTACGGAAGGTCACGACCGATGGGAAGATCAGCACACTCGCCGGCCCGGGCTCGGGCGTCGACGGTGATGGCGGCCCCGCCACCGCCGCCGGCTTCAACGGCCCGCAGGGGGTGGCGGTGGACAGCTCCGGCGTCGTCTACATCGCCGACAGCTTCAACCATCGCATCCGGATGGTCACGGCCGATGGGAAGATCAGCACGTTCGCCGGCATGAGCACCGCGGACCTTGAGGGTGGTGGTTTCGACGGGGACGGCGGCCTGGCAACCTTGGCCCAGCTGAGACGCCCGATGGGGGTGGCGGTGGACAGCTCCGGCGTCGTCTACATCGCCGACACACGCAACCACCGGGTCCGGAAAGTCACAACGGATGGGAAGATCAGCACCGTTGCCGGCATGGACTGCGCGGGCTTCGGTGGTGGCTTCGACGGTGACGGCAGCCTGGCGACCTCCGCGCTGCTGAGCAACCCGTACGCAGTGGCGGTGGACGGCGCGGGCAACCTCTACATCGCCGATTCCGGTAATCATCGGGTGCGGAAGGTCACGGCGGACGGGTATATCAGCACATTCGCCGGCAGTGGCCCCAAGGGCTTCGCAGGTGGCTTCGGTGGTGACGGCGGCCTGGCAACCTCGGCCCGGCTGAACTTCCCCACGGGGGTGGCGGTGGACAGTACCGGCGTCCTGTACATCGCCGACCAGCGCAACCACCGGGTCAGGATGGTCACGGCGGACGGGAATATCAGCACGTTCGCCGGCAGCGACCCCGCGGGCTTCACCGGTGTCTTGGACGGCGACGGCGGCCCGGCAACCTCGGCCCTGCTAGCGAGCCCGTACGGCCTCGCTGTGGACTTCACCGACGCCCTCTACATCGCCGAACAGGGCAACCACCGGGTTCGGAAGGTCGAGTCGGCGAAGATGGCCGGGCTGCCCGAGTCGGGCACGGTGGTCTCCTGGGCCAACGTCCGCAGCAGGCTGCGGATGGGGGTCGGGGGTGAGTCCACCATGGACGGGGCCCCGGTCCACCAGTTGTTCACCCCCCCGCGCACCGTGCCCAGGAATCACCTGCGGTGGCGGCTGGTCGTGGTGGGCCTGGACAGCGGCGATGTCCTGTACAGGATCGAAAACGTGAACAGCGGCCTGGTCCTGGAGGTCGTCGGGGCGCAGAAGACTGCCGGCGCGGCGGTCGCGCAACGTGCCTACGAGGGTGATGACGCGCGCCACCAGCAGTGGAGGCTGATCCCGGTGGGCTCGGGAAATGGCACCCCGCGGGTGTACGAGATCGCGAACCGGGGCAGCGGTCTGCTCCTGCAGGTCGACAACCGCAACCCCGGCACGGTGATCACGCAGCACGGGTCGCAGGGCAGCCAGCAAGGCCGGCTAGGCCAGCAATGGCAGCTGCTCCCCGTGTGAGGCACGTGGGGGTCAGGGGCTCGCGTGGCCCTGACCCCCACGGAAAGCCGGGCCTACTCAGACTGAGCAGGAGGTTCCTCGTCGGACTTGGCACGGGGGGGTTTGTCGGCGCTCGCCTGGGGCGCCTTGCCGGGCTCGGGTGCTTTGGGTGCTTCGGGGGCCTTGGGGGGCTTGGTGTAGTCGCTCTTCTTCGGCTTGCTCTCCAGGTCCTCGTTCTTCTGAAGGCCGTCGTGCTTTGTCACCGTCTCACTCGCCTTGTGCATACCGCCGGCCGCCGCCGTGGACACCGAGCCGGGATTCTGGGCGTACTCGGCCTGCGTACCGGCCGATTGCCGGGTGGTCTGGATGAAGGAGCCGAGGAAGCCCAGCATGGCCCGCGCTTCGGGCGACTGCTCGCGTACGACCTTCGCCCGAAAGGAGGCCCCGTGAATGGCGTTGTTGTACAGGCTCGTGCTCTTGTCGTCGTATGCGTCATCCTCGACGTCCTCGAAGTCGTCGACGCCCGCCGCCGGTCGGGGCTTGTCTTTGTTGACGGTCACCGAGAAGAGGCCGGCGCTGTTGTCCGCGAAGCCGAAGATGTTGTTGAACACCATGGTTGTCACCCTTTGTCGTCGTCGTGTGCCCGGTCAGGGCTGCTTGTGCAGCGCTCGCTGGCTGTCGGTCAGGCTCTCGCCGTCGAACATCGTGTGGTGGACGTCCAGGGCGGAGACGACCTCGGCCAGCCCCTTCATGCGGAAGCCGCCGCCGGCCAGGTCGAGGTCGCCGATGTCGCGGGCGACCACCTGGGCGAGGCCCGGGTAGTCATCCGACTGGGGGGGCGACAGGACCGCGACCGGCACCGGGTACATCACCGCGATCAAGCCGGAGAAGGTCACCGGGATCTCGTAGCAGTAGTGCCTGCGGCAGCGCCGCTGCGTGGCGATGGTCTGCACGCGGGAGTCCGGCGGGACTTGGCCGGAGATCTGCGATTTCGACGCCCAGCTGGTGTTCAGGGAGCCGCCGACGGAGCCCGAGATGCCCAGCAGCAGCGAGGCGTTGAGTGTCGCGCTGCCGGTGGCGCTGCCCTGGGTCGTGAACGCGACCGAGTTCGTCACCGAGGCCGCCGCGGAGTTCGTCGCCGCGTTCCGCACGCCCGTCTCGGTGGCGTTGGCGTTGTCCACCCCCACGTTGTCCTTGCTGTTCTTGTTCGTCATCGTGTTGGCGTTCTTGTTCGCCAGCTCGTTCTGGAGCTGCGTCTGAAGCTGCGCCTGGAGGTCCATCTTGAGCTGGTTCTGCAGCATCAGCTGGAGCTGCGCGCTGACGCTGCCGCCGAAGGTGAGCTTGGCCTCTCCATGGAGCGACCACGTGACCCCGTTGGAGACGGTGAAGTCGACCGAGTCGGTGAAATTCATCGGGGACGCCTGGCTGCGGTTGACGTAGGTGCGCGAGGAGAACATGTCGGGCGGAGGCTGGCTGATGTCGCACCGCTCCTCGATCAGCGGCTCCCCGAGGTTCATGTAGGCGAGCCAGCCCAGCTGGAACGCGGTCCCGGGAAAATCGCCGAAGCTCGTCTTGTTCACGGAGAACCCGACGGGCTTGTGCCGCACACCGTAGTCGTCGCTGTAGACCAGGTTGGGGTGGTCCAGGATGGGCCGCCAGGTCTGCTCGTCGTCGACGTTGATGTCGAGTTCCCGCAGGTTCTTCTTCGTCAGCGGCTGGCGCTTGGCCCGTCCCAGGTTGTACGCGTTGGAAGACATTTCCCGCCCTCGAGTAATCTGGCAGAATTGCACTCGGTGAAATGTGAACGAGAATCTGCGCGCGTTCTGAAAATCGAAGTTAGCACCCGATCTGCCGCCCGGGAAGACGTCCGACTGCTATGCGCTCAATCGAGTGATAGGGGCTCGGCGGCATTCTCAACTCGCCTCAGGCAAAGGTAACTTGGGGCCGGTCGGTTGCTCGGCTGGCATTTCCCGAACCGCCTTATTCGTGTGAACGCAATGGCCTCAGGTTTTTGCGGCGGGTGAGGTATTCGCGGCAGTCTTCAAATCGTCTCCGGAATCGTTGACCGAAGTTCTTTCGAGTTTCAGGACAGGTGGGGTTTCGCGATGTACACCCAAGAACGCACGGCGATGTCGAATCTGGTGGTCGGCGGCCCGGTGGCGGTGAACAGCTACGACAACGCCATCGTGGCTGCGCTGGTCGAGAACCGGCCGGTCATGCTCGTCCACGCCTTCAACGGCGGCTACCTGCAGCCCGCCGAACTGACCGAGGCCAACCACAAGAGCGGCGTCAAGCTGGCTACCGCGCTCGGCCCGGCCACCAAGGAGGCCAAGGGACACCTCTGGTACATCACCCCCGCTGGCTTCTTCGGGCAGCGGCCGCTGTACTTCATCGAGAGCGCCGCCGGCCAGGTCTCACCCAAACCCGCCGGCGCAGGCGCCCCGGACGCCGGGCGCGGCGACGACGGCGCGCCCAAGCCGCAGCGCAGGCGCATCACCGTCCACCAGGACGCCCCCAAGAGCACGGCCGACACCGTCCAGGTCGGCCTGCCCGACAAGGTGGACGCCCTGTGGCGCGGGAAGAACGGTGCGCCTGAGGACACCCAGCTCTGGGTCGTCACGGTGACACCGTGGGGCGGGATCACGTTCGTGCCG
Organism: Streptomyces sp. NPDC001093; assembly: GCF_040298985.1. Taxonomy (NCBI): domain Bacteria; kingdom Bacillati; phylum Actinomycetota; class Actinomycetes; order Kitasatosporales; family Streptomycetaceae; genus Streptomyces; species Streptomyces sp. NPDC001093. The sequence goes on from NZ_JBEPBF010000024.1 coordinate 60,644, forward strand.
ATCACCCACCCCGACACCATCCTGGGGTTCAAGGACCACGCGGTGACGGGCGACAGCGAGGTACGGCTCACCTACAACTGGGGCGGGGACTTCACGGGCACGGTCATCAACACGTTCTACCCGCGGCTGCCCAACGAGTGGAGCGTGCCGTACCACCACGTCTTCACGTGATCCGCGGCCCCGCCGCGCCGCACCCCTCCCGAACCCAACGCCCGCCACGCCTGGAAGAGGCACCACGATGCCCGTGCCCACGAAAGAACTGAAACTGGAGATCGTCAACGCCGCCACGGGGAAGACCCTCGGCGCCAAGGCCGCGCCGGGCGCGGACGGGGCGCTCGTCGTCCGCGACTTCCCCGATGACGGCCCGAGCCCGGAGCAGTGGCAGCTCACCCCCGTGCAGGCCGCGCAGGGCGGACAAGCGCAGGAGGAACAGGCGTATGTGATCCGCAGCGCGGCCGGCGACAAGGTGCTCGACAACCCGGGCGCCGCGGACCGCAGCGTCCGCCAGTGGGACGCCGCCGCCGGCAGGAAGGACCAGCAGTGGCACCTCGTCCCTGTCGAGGGTGAAGCGGGCCTGTACTTCATCGAGGCCGCGACCGACGGCGCCGTACTCGACCTCGCCGACCCCGACGACCCCGGCAATGACGATCAGGACGACACCCGGGTCGTCCTGCGCGAGCGTGAGGACGGCGCGGCAAGCCAGCGGTGGCGGTTCGTTACGGCCGAGCCCGAGCGCGTCAGCGACCCCGTACTGCCCTGGGCGCCGCTGGACCACTGGAACGGCCGCCGTTCATGGCGGCTGGTCCGCCCGACCGCGCTGCGGCCGGCACCCGGCGCGACGCCCTGCTTCAGCGACATGCTGCTGGTCCTGGAGAAGTTCGGCAGCGACCAGGACGCCGGCGGGTGGAAGAGTCACCAGGCCAACACCTTCCCCAGCGGGCAACCGGGCTGGTGGGCCGGGCTCGGAGACCGGTTCCTCGCCGACACCGTGGAAGCAGGGCGAAAGGACATCGTCGGGCTCAAGCCCGCGAAAGGGGCTGTGACGTCCTCCGGCAGGGGCGACGGCACGTTCGACGACGACGAGCGCGTCCTGCACCCAACCGCGCCCTCGGCGAGCCCTTCGGACCTGTGGACCCTCGCCGACCTGACAGGCGACGGCAAGCCCAATGTCGTCGTGCTTGCCACCGACGGCGTCCGGGTCTCCCCCCAGGACCAGGACGGCACCTTCCCGCCCGCGGACGGCGAGCCAGTCCTCAACGCGTTCGGGCACGGCCAGCAGGCCGGCGGGTGGCTTGCCGACAAGCACCCCCGCTTCCTCGCCGACACCACCGGCGGCGGCAGGCTCGACATCGTCGGCTTCCACGACGACGGCGTCTGGGTCTCCCTCCAGGACGAGGACGGCACGTTCGCACCCCTCGGCGACGAACCGGTCCTCAAGGCGTTCGGCCACGACGAGGAAGCGGGAGGGTGGCTTGCCGACAAGCACCCCCGCTTCCTCGCCGACACCACCGGCGGCGGCAGGCTCGACATCGTCGGCTGCCACGACGACGGCGTCTGGGTCTCCCTCCAGGACGAAGACGGCAACTTCGCCGAACCCCTGTACATCCTCGACGACTTCGGCACCGACCAGGGATGGAGCTCGGTCGAGGAACACCCACGCTTCCTGCTCAAAACCACAAGCGACGGAGAGCTGGACATCGTCGGGTTCGGCCCGCAGGGCGTCGTCGTCGCACGCGGGCTCGGCGACGGCACGTTCGAGCCCGCCAAGCTCGTCCTGAACGACTTCGGGCACGCCCAGGGCTGGACGAGCAAAAAGCACGCCCGGCTCCTCGCCGACACCACCGGCGACGGCAACCCGGACATCGTCGGCTTCGGCGACGAAGGAGTCTGGGTATCGCACAACCGCGGCGACGGCCAGTTCGAGCAGGCCCAACTGGTGTGCCGCGGCTTCGGATACAACGAGGACGCAGGCGCCTGGCGGGTCGACCGCCACCCCCGCTTCCTCGCCGACATCACCGGAGACGGACGCCTCGACATCGTCGGCTTCGGCGGCCCGGGCGTATACGTGGCCCGAAACCTCTTCCGCCGCTTCAGGACCCGATAACCCACACCTTCGACCGCGTCGCCGGCTACTGGCGGACCACCACCCACCAGACCGCTGGCGCGAGCGACCACCGTCAGTACGACTGCCTCCCGGCTGCGCCGAGCCTGGCGCAGCCTGGTGATGGTGTGACTTACCGCCCGTGCTGGTGAGCAGCGGGCCGAAGGCGGGGCGGGTCGCACCCAGGACCGCTACGAAGATCACCCACTGTCCGTGATCTCTGAAAAGGAAACCCCTGTGCGCCTCGCCCGAACCGCCGCGGCCATCCTCTCCGCGCTCGCCGTCCTGATCACCCCCGCCACCACCGCGCACGCCGCCGACCCAGGCGAGAGGGTCGCCCTGCCCGTCCGCGACGCCCTGCAGGCACTCCCACTCCGCGACGAGGACCGCACCGGGTATGAGCGTGCGAAGTTCCGGCACTGGGTCGACGCCGACCGCGACGGCTGCTCGACCCGCAGCGAGGTCCTGATCGAGGAAGCCGTCACCGCACCCGCACGGGACGGCCGGTGTCAGCTGAGTGGCGGGTCCTGGTACTCCCCGTACGACGACGCCTACTTCACGCAGGCCCGCGCTCTCGACATCGACCACCTGGTCCCGCTCGCCGAATCATGGGACTCCGGCGCCTTTGCCTGGAGCGCGAAGGAACGCGAAGCCTACGCCAACGACCTTGAGGATACCCGGGCGCTGATCGCGGTCTCCGCCGCCTCCAACCGCTCCAAGTCCGACCAGGATCCCGCGACCTGGCAGCCCCCGGCCGCCGGCTACCGCTGCACCTATGCCACCGACTGGGTCGCCATCAAGACCCGCTGGGGCCTCGCCGTCGACCCGGCCGAGCAGGCTGCGCTCACCGGCATTCTCGCCGGCTGCCCGAACACGCCGATCGAGGTCACCCTCGCCCGCTGACCCAGCCACAGCGCCACGGTCCGCCGGCCTGCGTCACGTGCGGGCGGACCGAGCCGTGCCGGACCGACAAGTGCTCCGGCGCCTGACAGAACAACGGAGCTCAGGGGGGGACCAGTCTGCTGACGCCTGGCGACAGCCGCCGGTGACTGTTGGGTATGAAGTCCAATAATTATTGCCGTTCAGAGGGCGCTTCGCATTTACTGCGGTACTCCCCCGCCGCTTCCCGGCAGGGCCCGCATCGCCTCACCCGGCGTCGAGTTGAGCGCGCCGGGCCCGCTGAAGCCGCCAGGCCCTCGTACGGCAGGCCGAGCCGCAGTACCAGCGCGACCGAACACCGCACCGTTCACGTTGGCTGGCGGGGTGATGCGTGTTCCTGCAGGTCGCCATGGTTCTGTTCACCGTGGTTGGCGGGCCCTGTCAGCAGTGTGGGAGGGACCAGAGGCTGGGCCTGGGAGGAGTACCGTCCAGCAGTGCGATGCCAGTCGTGGTTTCCGCGAATCATGGTGCGCATCATGTCCGTGTACGCGTGGACTGCGGTGCGTTCGGATGACGAAAGGGCCAGGTTGCTGCACAGGGCGGGGATTTGGCGTTCGTGGTCGAGGAAGCGTTGTACCGCGGTGTCCGCCTCTTCGATGGTCTGGTTGATCGCCTGTTTTCTGGAAAGGTTCTGGTCGCGCATGCGGCAGAGGATCAGGTTGGGGTCGCCGGATGCCTCTTCCTTGTCGAGAGAGACCACCTCGTTGACGAGGATGATGTGGTCGGTGGTGATGCGGACCATGTGCGTCAGGAGGCTGCTGGACCAGGCGAGTGTGGGGACCTCGAAGTGGCCGAGGCGTTCGCCGGCGGCGAGGCTGACATCCACTCCGACGCTCTTGCGGCGCAGGTCCAGGTATTCCTCGGGGGTGCGGTGTGTGCCGGAGTGGCGGTCGGCGACCTCGGTGAGGTTTCCCCAGAAGTAGCTCAGCAGGGCGTGCGCGGCTCGGGCCCGCCACAGCGGCGACATGCCGTGGTTCATGCGGGTCCACACGTCGGTGAAGGCAGCGACGATCGGGGTGGTGTCCTGTGGGGTTCTGACGGGGGTGCCGAGCGTTCGTAAGATCATTTCTTTGCAATCGGCCACCGCGGCTGCGGGATGCTCTCCGGCGGGCACGATGAACTCGTCATCGAAGAGGAAGAACCAGCCCATGAGGTCGTAGGCGAGAGGGAGGTCCTCGGCGCTGATGCCGGGGTAGAAGTAGGCGGCGAGGTCCGCCACGTGCGAGGACAGGTACCGTCCGGCCGCCTCATCACCGCTGACCGCGCCCAGGTCACGTACCCAGTCCAGGTTGCGCTCACGTGCCGCCGTCAGGTGCGGGTTGGCCTGGAAAGGGAAAGGCACAGAGAATTCCGCATCCTGCGGCATGGATCCTCGCAAATGGTGCTGTCGGCATTCCTTCTCGAATGCACTGTCGTTCGGTATGGGCCTTTCAATCCCGCTCGGAGACCCGCCCGATGGGATTGCGCCGACCGGTGGTGCAATGCTGGGGGCCGACTCACCGGATGACGGCACGGCCTTCAAGGCGATGCGCGGCGCGTCCGGTCGGTGGTGTGCATCAGTAAGCGTTTGGGGCGCAGTGCGCTGCTGAGCTGAGGCCGGCTGTCGGTTCCGGCGGCGGGGCGCAGTTCCCAGCATGCGGTGATGGTGGCCAGGGCCAGGGTGGCTTCGGTGAGGCCGAATTGGTCGCCGATGCACTTGCGTGCGCCGCCGCCGAAGGAGAAGAAGGCGTCGCGCGGCAGGGCACCGTCCAGGGCCGCTCCGGTCCATCGGCCCGGGTGGAAGCGCTCAGGGTCGGGGTAGGTGTCGGCGCGGTGGTGGATGAGGTAAGGGCTGTACGCGATCGTGGTGCCGACGGGAATGACATGGTCACCGAGGCGGGTGTCGTGGGTGGTGATCCGGGTGCTCAACGGAAGCGGCGGGTACAGGCGCAGGGTTTCCCTGACGATATGGCCGGTCAGAGGCAGCGTGGGGAGGCCGTCGTAGGTGGCGGGCTGCCCGGCGAGGACGGCGTCGACTTCCGCGTGAAGGCGTTGTTCGACATCTGCGTTGCGGGACAGCAGGTGCAGGGCCCAGGCGAGGGTGGTGGCCGTGGTCTCGACGCCGGCGACGAAGAAGGTGACAGCCTGGTCGGCCAGTTCGGTGTCCGATACTTCGGGCGCATCCCCCGTGGCGTCGCCGGCGCCCAGCAGGAGGGACAGAAGGTCTGTACCGTCGCCGTTGTCCTGGCCGGGAGCGGTAAGGCGGTCGGTCACAGCGGCGGTGACAGTGTGCCGCAGTCGGCTGCTCGCGCGGTGGTAGCGGCGGTTGGCTACCGTGGGCAGCCGGTCCAAGGCGGCCGGTAGAAACATCCGGCGGAAGATCCCGGCGAGCACCACCGTCAGGTCGCTGGAGAGTCGGGCCATGACCTGCGGGCTGAGCGAGGCGCTGAACATGGTCGCGAGCAGGACCCTGGCGGTGATCTTCTCCATCTCAGCCGGGACGTCGATCACCCCACCATCGCGCCAGGAAGCGGTCACCGCAGCGATCTGCTCGGTCATGACCGCGGCCTGGGCGGCTCGATGGGCCGGGTGGAAGGCGGGCTGCGTCAGCCGCCTCTGTCGCCGGTGCTGATCGTGAGGACAGGTCAGAACGCTGTTCCCCAGGACTTGGCCCCGGTGTCCTAGCTCAGACACCTGCCGCAAAGTAGCGGGTGATCACGTGCTCGCCGCCGTGGCGGCCTGCTCGTCGTGTTCGCGGAGCATCCGCATGACGGTGGCGGGTGAGGGGTGCTGGCCCTTCTTCGCGCCGGTGGTGATGACGAGCCGCTTGGCGATGTCGCGCAGGCTCATCTCCTGGTCGCGCAGGTGGAGGGCCATGGACAGCATGGAGTCGTCGGTGACGCCCGCGCCGCCGATGGTCTTGCCGCGCTTGCGGGCGGACTCGTGGCCTTCGAGGGTGCGGTCGCGGATGTACTCGCGCTCCATGCCGGACATGGCGGCGAGCACGGTGAACACGATGCCGGACGGGTCGTGTGAGCCCTTCAGCTCCCCGGTGAGAAACTCCAGACCGACGTCGCTGGCCTTGAGCTCTTCGGCGAGCATGGCGAGTTCGATGCCGCGGCCGAGCCGCTTGTGCTCGTGGACGACGAGGGTCACGGCGACGCCGGAGGAGCGGATCTCCCCGGCGAGCTTCACAGCGGCCTCCAGCTCGGGGCGTCTGGTGGCGCGGGTGGAGATCTTCTCCGAGAAGACCCGCGTCACCCTGGCCTCGGCGAGGGAGTCGAGCTGTGCGTCCAGGGACTGCCGGTTGGTCGAGGCGCGCGCGTAGCCGAGGCGGACGTGTCCGACCGGTTCGGCGCCGACGCTCACCGGCCGGGGCAGCTCAGTCCACGCTGAACCCGGCTTGCGTACGGCGGGGGTCGGCACGCTGAGCGTCTTGGCGAGTTGAGGCACGAGGCGGAAGCGGGCGGTGTGGTACTGGATCGCCACCTTGCCCTTGCCGGTCCGGCACGGGGAGCCTGCGGGGGCGGCGCAGGTGGACATCGGGCAGGCGTGCGATTCCACGCGCTTGAAGTCGCCGCTCACGAGTCCGGAGCGTTTCATGAGGGTGGTTCAGATGTCCAGCCGTTTGCAACAACTCATGAAACATGATCGCCGCAGGTGGATCGCCGGGCGGGCGGGTGTTTCACGAGCGACCACCTATGAAACAGAAGCCCCGGGGCGTGTCCAATCGAGGGTATCCAGGTCATGGTGGGTGGTCCCGCTCTTGTTCGCCACCAGGTCCCAGTCGCCGTCCACCAGCGTCCAGTCCGCCATGCCGCGCCTACTGGCGGCCCCGTCTGCTTGCGACCAGATCGACCGTTTGCGTGGTTTTGCGTCGAGTCCCGGCAAGGAGAAAGGCGCGGGACGGGCGTGGTGTGGCTAAGTTCCGTCACATGAGCGACTCATGGACTTACGACATCCAAGCAAACGGCGGGTGGCAGGAGACGAAGATTCGCGGAGACGGCAGCAGGTACCTCATGGTCCGGGCCGCAGGTGAGTGGGCGTACCGCCAGGGCAAAGACGTCTACACTGTCGATGCGGACGGGCAAAGCCCGAAGGTGGGCCAGAGTGTTGAGCATCTGAGAACCGCGGGCAAACCCCAGTACCTTCACGCCGGCCAGGACGGTGTGATCGGCTCCCTCATCGGGAAGTGGGGGCCGAACGGCGGACCGTTCAAGATCGGCAAACACTTCGCGTTCTCGAACCCGGACACCAGTAACTTTCTGTACCTCGCCATGAACGATAACGCCGGCGACGGATTCAAGGACAACTCCGGCGTCATGCAGGTTGTCGCCTACCTTTACGTCTCCAAGGAACGCGAACCGCAGTGGGTCTGGGAGGGCACCCCCCGCCGCTGGACGCAAGTCAGCCGTTAGTCGCGCAGGCCATGAACACGGCGGGTTGTCGTTTGTGGGACATCCCGCCGGTATTGCTGCTGAATTGAACGCTAAGGAGTCTGGGCTGGTCAGACGCCTTCGGCCACCGCGTCCGTGGCTGTCTGCACGTCGTGCTCGCGCAGCATGCGCATGACGGTGGAGGGGGAGGGGTGCTGCCCCTTCTTCTTGCCCGTGGTGATGACGAGCCGGGCGGCGATGTCGCGCAGGCTCATCTCCTGGCCGCACAGGTGGAGAGCCATGGAGAGCATGGCGTCGCCGGCGACGCTGGCCCCGCCGATGATCTTGCCCCGCTTGCGGGCACTCTCGTGGCCTTCGAGGGTGCGGTCGCGGATGTACTCGCGCTCCATGCCGGACATCGCTGCCAGCACGGCGAAGACGATGCCGGAGGGGTCGTGCGAGCCTTTGAGCTCTCCCCGGTGAGGAACTCCAGGCCGTCAGCCGGTGCTGCTGATGCCCAGTCGCAGGCCCTTTGTTCCCAGTCCCGTCGGACCGTAGGGGATACGGGGGTGCACCGGCTGAGCGCGTCCCGGCTCTGCGGGCCCCGCCTGGCTCCGGTCGGTGTGGTACCTGGGTGAGAACTCTTCCCAGGTTTTCGTGGCGTCTGCGCAGATTTTGAAGTCTTCGTATGCTTCCACGCACGTTTGGTCTTCCTCGGTTGCCAACAGTTCCCCGAGGCCCCCGATCAGGTGGACGTAGTTGTCGTCGATCATGGCGGTCAGCTCTTCGTGGCTCAGCTCATGTGCTGCAAGGGCGTTCCACTCGCGGGAGTCTGACTCCTTGCCGAGCGAGTACCGGTCGTTGACCAGTACCGTGTCGAGTTCCAGCCAGTGCAGGTAGTTGTGGAGTTTCAGGGCGCCGAATTTTTCGGATGGGAGCCCGTATAGGCGCCATCGCAGGTAGTGGAGGGGAACGATGCCCATGGTCACGCTTTTCACCCTGCTATACAGGAGCTCGCTTCGTTTGATCTTGCCTTGAAGCAGGTTCCCGGCAAGGAACTCCCGGAACGTGTCCGTGAACCCCTCACAGGCTCCGGGGATCTCACTCCTGAGATATTTCATGAATGCGTGAAGCACCGGATCTGCCGTGCTGTCGTCGAGCAGTCGCACCAGATCCAGCTGGTGACGGTGGTCGTCGACGTAGAAAGTCATCAGCATGGCATGGTTCAGCGTGGCCAGCGTGTCGAAATCCCGCACTTTCGGGAAGGCCATGACGGTCAAATGTGTCTGGTCCTTCAGATGCTTCGGGTTGAGATTCTGCGTGACAGGGAACCTGCGGCAGTACCGGTCGAAGAATTCTTCGAGGACATCGCGGTCCTGTGGCGCGATATAGCGCAGTGCGTCACTGCCGGTCGGAGGAAGCACTTTTCCGACCATCCTGCTGGTATGCCAGAACGCTGTCATCCACTGCGAGTGGGACTCCAGGCCATGGCCGGGTGTTCCGCGGCCGGGCGCCTGCCACGCTGCCTCGTTCGTCCGGGGGTCGGTGAGGTTGCGGAAGTCCGTCATCGTGTCTCCGTGCTCGATAGGTCGGCGGCGTCCGCCGGGGTCCGGGGGTGGGGCACGGCAGCGGCCGGCCCGAGGTCGAGGCGCTTGTCCATGTCCAGGCGGAAGGTGCCGTAGGGGTTGATGTTGGACCAGAACAGCGCTGTAAGGCCCCGCCGGTCCTCGTCGCTGAGCCTTGATGCCCACGCCGGCTCGGCCAGAATCTGCTGCACCAGGAGCGTGTTGACGTGCACCAGGCTGGACTGGAGCAGGTGCAGGGCGAGCATGGAGGTTTCGGCGTGTTCTTTGTCCGGGCCGGTCAGGGCACCGTCCTTGCCGTAGTGCAGCACGGTGTTCGCCGAGTTCCAGTTCTCGACGACCTGCAGCCCTCCGTGGATCTCGCGGCGCAGGCCGGGGCTGGCCAGGTAGTCGCAGGCGAAGATCGTGCGCGCGGCACGGCCGAGTTCTTCGAGCGCGGCGTAGGTGGGGTGCTTGGGGCCGCCGCGGGTGAAGCGCCGCAGCACCTGCTCGGCCTGCGCCGTCCCGAGCCGCAGCGCGGTGGCGTACTTGACCATCTGGTCGTACTGCTGCTCGATCAGGTCCCATCGGATCGGCCGTGTCAGTGAGGCGCCGAGGGCGGGCCAGCCGGGCGGGGTGTCGTCCGGGCGGTACAGGCGGATGCTGCCGATGTTCTTCAGCCTCGGCAGCAGGCGGAAGTTCAGCAGCTCGGTGAAGGCGAACCCGACGACGCTCGCGCCGTGGGTATCGACGTAGTTGGACTCGATCTCGGCGTCCGTGCAGTGCCGCAGGAGGCCCTCGATCATCGCCGCGACCTCGGACGACGAGCAGGACTTGAGCTGGGAGTAGATGCAGACGTTCTTCCGCTCGACGTGCCAGTAGATCATCACGCCGTTGCCGCCGTAGCGGGCGTGGTACTCGGTCATGAAGTTCGAGGACCAGGATCCGAACTTCTTCGAGTCCGACGCGCATGCGGTGCCGCGGCCCCACCACATGGTGTCGCGGGCGGCGAAGGTGGCGTTGACGAGTTTCGTCACCGCCGCGCGGAGGTTGTCGACGGTGATGAAGTGCCGGCGCACGTGCCGCAGCGCGGCCTCGCTCTCGCCGTGCTCGCCGGTCGCCACGATCGCCCGGATGCCCATGTTCGTGCCCAGCGCGAAGAGGGCCAGCAGCAGGCGGCGCTGGCGGACGTCACGCTCGATGCGCTCATAGGCGGCCACCGAGGAGAACTCCTCGGTGAAACCGGTAAGAAAGTCGGCGTTCTTCAACACGTCCAGGAGGTCCAGGACCCCCCAGCGGCGTGCGACCTCCTCCTTGAGGGCAGCAAGTCCGGTGGGCTCGGCCAGCGGCTCCAGCTTCGGCACGGTAATCCAGGGCTCGCCCTTACGGGTGGTGACCTTCACCCCGCCCGCCGAGCCGTCCGCGAGCGCGCCGGACAGCCGGTCCAGGCCGACGGTCATGCGCTTCTTCAGGTCCGCGATGAACGCCCTCGGGTTCAGCGGCTGGCGGATCGCGGCGTAGTGCACGGCGCGGGTGGCCTCGAAGTCGCCGGGCAGGTCATCCTCTGGGTTGCGCCAGCGGGCCGCGCCCTCGACATAGATCTCGCGGCGGCGGACCGCGTCCCGCAGCGCGACCAGGACGCACAGCTCGTACGTGATCCGCTCGACCCTGCCCTTGTCGTCGACGACCGCCTCGCGCCAGTCCTTGCGCACCACGCCGTCCATCGGCACGACGTCCGTGGCGTCGTAGAAGCGGGTCTTCCCGTCGACACCGGCGTACTTCTTCAGCAGCTTCATCGCGTCCATCACCGGCCGGTAGGCCGTGTTGTTGCACCTGAAGCCCAGCGTGTTCAGCAACGGCGGCAGCATCTGCCGGTAGTACGAGCTGTAGGAGGAGCGCAGCGTGGTGCGGACCTTGGCCTTGAAAACCTTCTCGTTCGCCTTCGCCTCGGCCACCAGCTCACGCAGCGTTTTCTCCCCGACCACCGGGAACAGCGCCCGGCGCACGACCTCGTCGGGCTTGTCGACGGCGGCCGTCGCCAGCTTGAAGAGGATGCCCTCCTTGCCACGGACCTTCTTCAACTCGGCGGTGAGCTGCTTCTCCACCCGCCGCTCGGCCCGAGCGTTGATCTTGTGGACCAGGGCGACCAGCAGGTCGACCAAGGTGTCAGTGATCTCCGCCTGACGGGACGAGCACAGCGCCGCGAGCAGGGTGATCCGTACGTCCTCGCTCGTGTCGCGAAAGTCCGAGGGATACATCTTGATCGCCCGCGCCCGCCAGGCGGCCACCAGCTTCTGCGAGCAGTCCGCGAACAACCCCTCGGGCAGCCCGAGCTTGCGCACGTCGTTGAGCTTGGTGATCTCCGTCAGCAGGGAATCCAGCCCCACCGCGCCGGGGTCGCGCTTGAGCGTGGCCAGCAGGGCGGTCCCCACCTCGTTGTCCTCGGCCACCAGGGACAGCAGCCGAGCCGTGCCCGCCTCGCCCAGACGGCCGATCGTGCGGGCACAGAACGTCTTCTCCCACCTGCCCCGCGCCGCGACGAGTACCTTCTCGACCCGGGTCCGGCCCGGCGGCTCGACCTTCCGTGCCCGGCACTCCACCAACAGGGCCTCGCGCTGCCGGTCCTCCACCAGCTCGACCGGACAGACCTCCACGGCCAGCCACTCGGCCAGCGCCTTCTCGTCCGCGACCGTCGACGGCCGGAACCCCAGGGCCTCGCGGATCTGCCTGCGGTGGTACTCGGCAGTCCGGCCGACCAGCGTGTACTTCGCGAAGTCGGTGGCCTGGACCTTCACCAGATCGGCGACGTACTCCACCGCGGCCGGCGGGACCTCTTCCAGCACATCGGGGAACCGGCCTTCCAGCTCGAAGAACTTCAGTAACAGGCTGAAGCCGAGCCGGGTCGTCCCGCTCTTGTTCGCCACCAGGTCCCAGTCGCCGTCTACCAGCGTCCAGTTCGCCAGCAGCTCCTCTGGCGACCACTCTTGCCGCACGCCCGCCCCTTTGGCCTCGATCCCTCGATCAGACCAACGAAGGCGCCCAGGACCGGGAAACGGGGCGCGTCCGGCTACCCGCGACGTACTTTGCGGCTGGTGTCTGGGCTAGGACACCGGGGCCGACTTCACGGGCCCGGTCGTACAGGCTTCCCCCTTTGTCGAACACCCGGTCAGTGACCAGTACGTGCCGGGTGAGCGCAGGGTCACAGACGACGATCGCGGGAAGGGGACCGATCCGGATCCGCACGAGATCGCCTTGAGCGGGCAAAGCCCTCAGGAACCCCAGGGGGTCACGGAGCAGCGCGAGAGCATGGCCGACCAGCGGCAGCGCGCCGGGCGCCTCGGGAATTGAGTCCCTCGTGGCCACAAGCGTCCTCCCATTCCACGGCGGGCAACTCGGCATCAGCACCGAAGAGGCAACGCTGCAACCAGAACGTATACGCACAGAGCGTCACATCATGCCGACTCCGTCGAACGTGGCGTGATCGTGCGACAGTGCACCGGGGCGCGCACCCCGGCCCACTCGGCGACCTGGACCCGCCATCTTTCGTGAACACCCGCCAGCTACGCGACCAGTCACAACCGCCTGCTGCCCTCGGGCAGCTCGATCGCACACTGGCTGCACCGCCGGACGTTGCTCCTGGCCATACCTCCAGGGTTCTCCCCTCCGGCCGTGCGGGCATGAGGTGGTCCCGGCATGCGTGGCCAGCGGTCCGCCTACCAGATGCGGTGATGATCCGGACCGGAATGGAGATCGCCGAACAAGCGGCCGGCCCGAGCGCCACTTTTCGCGTAGTAGCTTTCCGTAGGGCTTTGCGTGGCGTAACTCGCCCGTGCATAGGAACCCCCTGGGTCACTCGATGGTTCCGCAGGAAAAATGCTGCTGACAACAGCGCAAACGGTCGCGTAATGGCCTTCCGGGCGCCCGCCCGCGCCCGAACGTCGAGGGTATGCGCTGCACCGTCCGAGTGACAGCGGGGTGAGTCGCTTCCCCTGCCCATGCCCGTAGAGGACTCTCAAATGGCCCAGCTACAGGGAGAGATGGGCACAGGGAGGGAGAGATCGCGGATGCGTGCACTCATGCGGGTACTCACAGGTGAGCGGACAGCCAGGTCGGTACTGGTCGCCGGTGCGGCGTTGTCGCTGTTCACCGCGATGGCCGGGCTCTGCACCGATGCCCAGGCCGCCACGGGAAGCTTCAGCTATCAACGCGCGGACACCGGGGGAATCACCACCATCGACAATCCGCCCGACCATTTCTGTTTCATCCTCAGCGGCGAGGCACTCAGCGTCCACAACGGAACGAACAGCACCGCCATTCTGTACGAGGACGCGGAATGCGACCCGAATCAATTCCTCGACGCGGCTCAGCCGGGGCAGACCCTGCGCTTCGGTGTGCGGCTGCCGTTGAGCGTGCGATTCGGCTGACTGGCAGGGACCAGTGCCAGGGGCCGAGGGAGTGCGGAATTCGTCGCGCCCAAGGGTAAGTCGCCGGTGGTGCCGCGCGAGGACAAGAGCGATCGGCGTATCAACGTGCTGGGCGCCTTGGTCGTGGGTGCCGATCCTGACCTGTGCTGGGAGCACACTCCCTGCAAGATCGACGCGGCCGTGCTGCTGGAGTTCGTCTGCTGTCGGCTGGCCGGCCTGCCCGGCGGGGCCGCCGCGCTGGCCCCGGCCGCGGACGGTGGCGGCCCCGCACTGCCTGTCTGGCGGCGGCCGAGGCCGTGCACCGTGGTGCTGGACAACGCCTCCGCGCACCTGGACAAGGAGTTCAAGGGCTGCCGCGAGCAGCTCGCGAGGATCGGGGTGGAGCTGTTCTACCTGCCGCCCCGCAGCCCCGAACTCAACGACATCGAACGCATCTGGCGCTCGGCCAAGTACGAGGACTACCCCCACCGCGCCCACACCAGCATCGACGCCATCGCCCCCGCCATGGACCAGGCGCTGACCCGCCAACGAACCCGCATCAAGGATCAGCAGCAAACTTCACCAGAACCGCTTAGCGGGCGTGCTCGGGCTCCCCGCCGGGCGCGACGTGCTGGGCTAGCACTACCAATGTGGTTGCTACAGGTGACGAGGACACAGGCCCGCCGATCGGGACGTTTGCGGGGACCGGGGACGCGGGCTTCAGTGGTGACGAAGGTCCTGCTGTGTCGGCTGAGTTGACCCATTGGGGTTTGCACAGGGCCTGGCCCGTCGAGGGAAACACCTCCTGTCCGCTGCCAATTCGGATGCCGTAGGACTCGGCCACGAGAGTCGCCGGTACTGTGTGCTTCCTCACAGAGAACCAGGCCGAAATTGCAACAGGATGCGCTACCGCAACGCGACACGACCGTCTGCGCCAGCCGCCCTGCAAAGCAACACGGCCTGCGGGGGACACAGGCTCTGCGGAAACAAACCTGCTCAAGTTCCTTTCGATGAGTCCGACCGCCTTCGGCGTGGTCCTGGGGCTGGGAGCTCTCGGCGCGGCGGCAGGAGCGCTCGCCGCCCCGGCGCTCGCCCGACGGTACGGCCCCGGGCCGATGATGCTCGTCGCGCTCGCGCTCACCCCGCTCACCCAGATCCCGCTGCTGCTCGCCTCCCCAGCCCTGACCTGGCAGATCGCCATCAGCGCCGCCCTGTTTCTCCAGCTGGCCTGCGCCGCGGCGGCAGGAACCACCCAACGCTCCATTCGTCAGGTCGTCACCACCGATGACATGCAGGCCCGCATGCAGGCCGCCAGTACCTGGCTCACCTCAAGCGCCCGGCCGGTAGCCGCCCTGGTCGCGGGCGGCCTCGGGACGCGCATCGGCGTACGGCCCACCCTGATCGTCGGTACCTGCCTGCTCCTCGTCCCCCTCGTGGTCCTCTACCGCTCCCCACTGCGCGGCCTCCGCCAGATGCCCGGAGACCGAGACCAGGCTGCCCCCTCCCGTCCAGGAGACCCACTCGTGCAACCATCCCTCCCCTCCCCATCCCCTTCACCCCACGCCGCCCCCGCCGGCGAGGGACAGCGCAATCCCGCGGCGGACGGAGGTGGTACGGCGTGAGCGCGGAACTGAACGTGATCGGCGGCCACCTGTACCTGGAGCGGGACGGCATGGTGCTGCTCGGGCAGCGACACCCGGACTCGGCATACGCGGGCGGCCACTGGCACGCGCTGGCCGGGCACGTGGAACGAGAACCGGTCCGGACATGCGTAGTACGGGAGGCGATGGAGGAGGCGGAACTGGTCGTCGCCGAGGAAGACCTCACCCTCGTGCATACCGTGCACCTCCTCGACCACGAGGACGCCATCCCTCGCATCCAGCTCTTCTTCCAGGCCGGCCGATGGCAGGGCGAGCCCCGCGTGCTGGAGAAGGACAAGTGCCTGCGGTGGGCCTGGTGGCCCATCGACAGCCTGCCGGAGCCGACCGTCCCGTACACACGAGCGGCCATCGAGGGAATCCGCGCAGGCCGGCTGTATACCGAGATGGGCTGGAGGCGGCAGAAGTGAGCACCTCGGAGAGGAACGTGCCCCGGCCCAGGCCAGAAACCGCCCAGCGGACGGATGGCACTTCCAAGCACAGCGCCGGGACGAGAGATGCGTCCGCGCTGCCCGGGCCGAGTACGGCAACGACGGCCGAGGGTTCGGCTGTGCAAGGACGAGCAGAAGGCTCCTCGTCGAGCGCATCAGAACGCCCGAGGCTGAGGATGCGCGAGCCCATGTCCGCTGACCTGCTCGCCGTCACCACTGCCGCACGCACCGCGATGGTCGACCGCCTCGTCACCGATGGTGTGCTGACCGATCCGCTGCTGCGCGACGCCCTGCTCAGGGTCCGCCGGGAACTGCTCCTCCCCCATGCCTATCTCCGGGAGAGCGGTCCTGGCATCGAGCCGATCCAGTGGCGGCTTCTGGACGGCGCTCATCCCGACGACCAGGCGGAGTGGCTCGACCTCGTCTACAGCGGCGACTCCGTCCTGCTCCAGCGCGACGGCGAGCCGCTGGATGCCCTAGGCCGGGGCCCGGTGACCGGCGGCCACATGACCTCCATGAGCACCTATGCCCCCGCCACCGTCGAGGTGCTGCAATGGCTCAATCTGGAGCGCGGGCAGCGGTTCCTGGACCTGGGTTCGGGTCCGGGGATCTCTCTCGCGCTCGCCGCTGCCGTCACGGGTCCCGGCCTCGCCACCGGTGTCGAACGCGATCCGCACATGAGTGTGTTCGCCCAGCGGAACCTGGACCGGCTCGGGCTGGGGGCGGTGGTCATCGAAGGTGACGCGCTCGGCGGACACGCCGCCGGGGCACCGTACGACCGGATCCATTCCGGGATCGGCGTGCCGTCTCTCCCGCTGGCATGGGTGGAGCAGCTCGCCCCCGGCGGAACGCTGCTGACCACGCTCGTGACCAGGACGCCCAGCTGGCCCGGCCAGATCCGCGCCACCCGCACGCGGAAGGGCAGGCTGCAGGTGGTGCTGACGGGCAGGCCGCGCGGCCACCGGCCCATGCTCGGTTACGAGTGGCTCACCGCCGTGAATCACCGGCCCCGGGTCAAAGCCGACCCCGGCCGGCAGCGCCCGATCCGGCTCGCGCCGCCCGACGATGACGCCTACGGCTTCTGGATCGCCGCCGCGTACCTGGCACCGGGCTTGGTCAGGGACTTCCAGGCCGACACGATGACCATCGTCGCCCCGGAGGAGGACTCCTGGGCGGTGGCCGGTCACGGCGACGGCACGGTCCGCGTGCACGGGCCGCGTGATGTGTGGGCCGAACTCGAAGATCTCCACGACGCTTGGGAGCGGGCGGGCCGCCCGGACACGTACCGGGTCGACATTCCGGACGGCGGTGGCCCGCAACACGTCACCTCCGGTCCCGGCCGGATGGCCCTCACCTGGACGCTGCCGCCGCTCGCCACCGTCCCCCACCAGACGCCTCCATCGGTTGGGAGTTGTCCATGACCCAGCAAACCAAACCCCCTTCTCGGCCCGCCGACGGCCCCCGTCGGCCGGCCGGGTGGTCCGAGGGTTTCCTCCGTCAGCGCGGCGGCCAGGGCTGCCCCATGTGCGGCAACGACTTCACCGCCGACGACATCGGCTGGGGCATCCTGCTCCACCGGGGCGAAGTGGCCAACGCCTACCTGTGGCGCTCGGGCCAGGTGCGGGGCTACTGCGTACTGATCCACCGCGGCGCACCGCACGTCGCCGAGCCCACCGACCTGTCGGACACCCATGCCGCCGCGTACTGGGCCGACACCCTGACGCTCGGCAAGGCCCTGACGGCGTTCTACCAGCCGGTGAAACTCAACTACTCCACCCTCGGCAACGTGGTACCCCACCTCCACACCCACATCGTTCCCCGGTACGCCGACGATGCCGACCCGGCGCCAGGCGGGCCGCTCCCATGGTCGGCCCTCGATACGGACCGTCAGGGCGAGGCGCAGCTCCAGGCGGACGCCGTCGCACTGCGTGCGCTGCTGGAGCACGCATGAGGGGCCGCCCGGGAGAAGAGTCCGGGGGCCTGTTCGCCTCGGCGGCGGCCGACTACGCCCGATACCGGCCGGGTATCCCGTCCGAAGCGGTCCGCCTGCTCGCCGGCACAGTGAAGGACGTCGCCCGGCCTGTCCTGCTCGATCTCGGCTGCGGCACCGGGCAGGTTGCGGCTGCGCTGCTTCCCGCTCTCACTAATGTCGCCCGCCTGGACCTGGTGGATCCGGACCCCGGGATGCTCCGCGAGGCCACTGAAGTCCTCGCCCCGCTCCTGGGTGACAGTCCCGCTGGCTTCCACTGCGTGCGAGCCGAGGACTTCACGCCGCCCTTCGACGGCTACCGATCGGACCTGGTCACCTGCGCGCGGGCGTTTCACTGGATGCCCCGGCCCGCGGTCCTCACGATGGCCGACCGCGTCACCTCTCCGGGGCCAGCGTGGCGATCATGGGGGATGGCAGCCTCTGGACCTACCAAGCGCAGTGGACGGCGGATCTGCAGCGGCTCATCCAGTCCTACCTCGGCCCCGAGCGGCGGGCCGGCACCGCTGGGGCGTACACCGAGCCGGGGCGCCGCTACGAGGACGACCTCGCCGAATCCGCGTTCAGCGACGTCACCGAGCACCGGTTCCCGGTCCGCCGCACGTGGACACCCGCAGCTGTGGTCGGCTATCTGCGCAGCACGAGCTTCGCCCGCCCGGCGCTCTTCGGCGATCAGCACGCACGGTTCGAGCGGGAGGCCCACTTGCTGCTGGAGGAACACGCCCGAAGTGAAGGGCTCATCGAGGACGCCGTGTTCACCGTGCTGCTCGCGCGCCGCCCCGGCGGTGACCGGTGAGCGGGGGGCGGCACACCGAGCCACTGGACGTGCACCTGGTCGCGGTCCGCGATACCGAGACGGGCCCCGAAGTGCTCCTGTCCCGGCGGGCCGGCGACGTCTACGCGACAGGACTTTGGCATCTCCCATCCGGTCACCTCGACCCCGGAGAGGATGTCGTGTCCGCGCTCGTGCGGGAGACCAGCGAGGAGACCGGCGTCCTCGTCGATCCCGCTGATGTCCGCGCGGCCGTCACCGTGCACCACCGCTCCCCCGGCGGCGGCGCACGCGTCGGGTTCTTCTTCGAGGTCCGGCACTGGCGCGGCAGCCCCCGCGTCATGGAGCCGGACCGGTGCGACTCCATGGGCTGGTTCTCACTCGACGCGCTGCCGCAGCCCATGGTGGCCTACTGCCGGGCCGGGCTGGACGCCTACCGGGCCGGAGCCCGGATCGCCCTGCACTTCCAGGAGCCCGGCGATCCCATCGCCTACGACCCGGCCGTCGACCGGCTGCGCCTCGTCCCCGACGCCGGTCCAGGCACCGTGCCGAAGGACGCGGTGCGGGACTTCGTCGAGCGGGCGGTCGGCCGGATCACCGGCTGGACGGATGTCTCCTGGGCACGCAAGGGCAGCCAAGTGTGGCGGGCACGCGATGCCGAAGATGGGGTGTGGTTCGTCAAGATCCACCAGAACGACCGCTTCCACCAGCGCGAGCTGGCCGCATACCGCAGCTGGGTTCCCTATCTGGGTCCGCTGGCACCCCGTCTGGTGGCCGCCGACGAATCACTGCGGGCCATCGTCATCACCGCGGTACCCGGCCGCTCCCTGCACGGCGCCGTTCACTCACCCGACCAGGAGCGACGGATCTTCCACCGCATCGGGCAGCTCGCAGCAACCATTCACCGCAGCGCCCCGGCACTGCCGCCCCTCCCCGCCTCCCTGCCGCTCGAAAAGCTGGAACGGCACCTCGACGGCGCACGCGACTACCTTGAGCCCGGGGACGAGGCGTTCATCCGTGCCACCGCAAAGGGGGCCGCTGGTCTGCCGGCCCTGGAGAGGGTTCCCACGCACGGTGACTGCCAGCGGCGGAACCTTCGCTGGGAGCAGTCGACGGGCACCTTGTACGTAATCGACTTCGAAAGAAGCGAAGGCGGTCCGGCCGTCAGGGACTTCGTTCGCTTGTCCGACGCCTGGCACGGCCGGCCGGACCTGCACGAGGCCCTGATGACCGGCTACGGCCGCCCCCTGACCCCCGCCGAAGAAGAGCACCTGGTCGTCCTGTCGGTACTGGATGCCGTCTCCGGCATCCAGTACGGCGTCGCCCACGGAGACCCGGAACTCGTCGAGCGAGGCCGCCGCGCCCTGGCCCGGCTCCGCGCAACGAACCGTCTTTGACCAGCACACCACACCACCCACCAGCATAAAAGCAGTTGAGGAGCACGACTGTGGCGTACGTCGTCCGCGACCAGTGGCAGCAGCACTATGCCGACGGCAAGGGGTTCCGGGAACTCGGTGAGCGCGAGCGGGCCCTGCTCGCCGAGCACGCTCCCGTCCCCGACGGCGGCGGACGGGCGCTCGACGTGGGCTGCGGCACCGGCAGCCTGGCCGCCTACCTTTCCTCCCTCGGCTACACGGTGGACGCCGTCGACTTCGCTGACAGTGCTCTCGCCCGGGCCCGGGACGAACACGCCAGCGTCGAGCAGGTGCGCTGGATCTGCCTGGACATCGAGCGCGACGACCCGGCAGAGCTGCACGAAGACGGCTACGACCTGGTCACCATGCGGCTGATGTACCCCTTCCTGCGCGATCGCAGCCGCATCCTGCACGGGCTCGGTGAACGGCTGCGGCCCGGCGGCACGCTTGTGGTCATCACCCCTGTGGTCGAGCACACCCCGGCCGAACGACGGGACATCGCCCTCGACGAGGACGAGGTCCGCCTGCTCACCGAAGGCTGGGAGACCGTCGAGCGGCTGGAGGCGGACCAGCTCGCCGTCCTGGTCCTGCGCGGCCCGTGCCACACCGGCGCCCGGGCGGTGGAGCGGCAGCGACCGCCCACCGGTCTGGCTGTGACAGGCGCCCTTGCGGTCGTCACCGACGAGGCCGGCCGGGTCCTTCTCGGCCGCTCTCGCCGGGGCATGTGGGAACTTCCCGGCGGGAAGACCAGTGGTGCGGAGTCCTTCGAGGCGGCGGCGGTTCGGGAACTGGCCGAGGAGACGGGCCTGACCGCCTCGGCCTCGGACGCGCACGTGGTCACGATGCTGGCCGACGACAGCCACGGCGTGCCGCGGCTCACCGCGGTCGTCCGCATCACCGCATGGTCCGGCACCCTCGCCAACCGAGAACGGCAGTTGTTCGACCGGTGGGAGTGGCATGACCTGCACGCCCTGGCCTGCCTCGGTCCCGTGTTCACCCCTGCCGCGCAGGCACTGGACGCGATCTGGCCCGGGGTTATCCCCGGCCTTGCACCGGTCCACTCCTATCCGCTCGCGATCGACCAACCGCCCGTGCCCGGCGAA
The DNA here is from genome assembly GCF_040298985.1 of Streptomyces sp. NPDC001093. Taxonomy (NCBI): domain Bacteria; kingdom Bacillati; phylum Actinomycetota; class Actinomycetes; order Kitasatosporales; family Streptomycetaceae; genus Streptomyces; species Streptomyces sp. NPDC001093. The sequence goes on from NZ_JBEPBF010000024.1 coordinate 81,370, forward strand.
CCGGCCGAAGCTGTCCGGCGGCGCCAGCAGATGGCCAAGACGGTCATCGACGGCGGCTGGGCGCCCTCCGAACCGGTACAGCAGGCGCTGCGCACGGTGCCCCGGCACCGCTTCGTTCCCGAGAAAGACCTGAAGACCGCGTACGATGGCGGCGACCGGGCCGTCATCACCCGCCGCGACGAGAATGGAAAGGCGACCAGTTCGGTGTCCGCGGCCTGGCTCCAGGCCGACATGCTCCAGAGCCTGTGCCTGAAGCCGGGAGCGATCGTGTTCGAGGCGGGATCCGGCGGCTACAACGCCGAGCTCGTTGCCCATGTGGCTGGCCCCACGGGCAGGGTGGTGACCGGAGACATCGACCCCTACGTCGTGCACCGGACCCGGCGGTTGACCGCAGAGGCCGGCAGCGGCCGTGTCACCGCGTTCCAGGGCGATGCGGCACTCGGTGCCCCCTCACACCTCGTACCGCGCGGTGGCTTCGATGCAGTTGTGATCACCTACAACTGCTGGGATATCTCCCCCTCCTGGCGGGAGCAGGTCGCTGAGGGCGGGCGTCTGGTCCTGCCCCTCGAAATCCACGGTTACACCAGGGCGATCGCGTTCGAGCGGCGCGGCGAGGTGCTGCACGCGCGAAAGTTCACGCACTGCGGATTCCTCCGCGCCCAGGGCGAACACGCCCGTCCCATCCCGGTCGTGGACTTCCTCGACGGCGAGCTGAAGCTCCGATTCGAAGACGGCACCCCCGCCTCGACGCACGGATTGGAGGAGGCGCTGCGCGGGCCGCGCCACGAGGTCGCCACCGGGGTCACCATGGGGGCGGGCTTCTACTTCGGCTCGCTGCAGCTCTACGCGGCCACCACATTGCCAGGCTTCGTCCGTCTGTCCGCCCACCGGGACAAAGGCACCGGCGTCACCCAGATCGCGAAGGACGGCGACGCGCCGGCGATCCTCGGCGACGCCTCACTGGCCTACCTCATCCACGTCCAGACCCGGCACGGTGACAGCCCTGCCGAAAAGGAGTGGGAGTGGGTCGTCCACGCCTTCGGACAGCACGGCCCACAGCTCGCCGAGCAGCTGGCGACCACGGTGAGAGCCTGGGACCGCGACGTGCGCAAGAACGACGGCAAGCAAAACGACCCTGTCCTGACCGTTCACCCGACCGGCACCGCCGACCGGCAGCTGCCCGCGGGGTACGTCCTGGACAAGATCGACAGCCGCCTCGTGTTCCAGTGGCCGGGCAGTAACGGACACCGCCCTGCATCTGTTGAGCGCACCGAAACAGCCGCCGCGGCCCTGGAAGGCGCGTGATCGTCTGGGGCAACGCGCCATTCGGGTGGCTGGCTTCGTCAATAACCCACGTCATCGACATCGGCATCCCCGCGTGTCCGTCAGACCTGAGCCCGGCGGAGCCCGGCTCACGCGCATCGGGATACCCCCTCCCATCGATCCTGCACCTGCTAGACGCCTCCACCACGTTGCCGTCCACATCCGATTTCTACCGAGGAGATCCATGGCCGAGATGACCCGTCCCTCCGAACAAACCGAGCGCGGAACCTGCGGCAACACCACGCGCCATGCTTCCGGTGACCCGGTGCTGGTGCGCACACCGTCCCGCCTAGTGTCCGAACGCCGGCAAGCCGACGGATCCAAGACCACCGAACAGGCTGTCACCGTCCTGGCCCCAGAGTCAGAGATCCGAACCGGCCGATGCCAGTGCGGTGACATCGCATACGAGGTGAGCGGCCTGCCGGATGATCCCCATCTGTGCTCGTGCCCCCACGAAACGCGTATCTCGGGTGGTCCGGCCGTGCTCTGGGTGGGCTTCCGCAAGGACAGCTTGACCTGGACCGGCCCCGGCGGCGAGCCCACTTGGTACTCGACGTGGCCGACTCTCCACCGCGGCTTCTGCCCCCGCTGCGGAACCCACCTGATCTCCGTCGCCGACAACTCAAGCACCGTCATGATGACCGGGTTCAGCCTCGACGACCAACGCGGCATCGAGCCCGTCGGGCACTCGCACCGCGAGGACGCCGTGCCATGGATGTCCATCACCCTCGCCTCGGTTCGCTCATAGCCGCAACGGGTCTGCTGCCAGGCGCCACGGGATGCTGCATGGCGCGAACAGCGAAGGAAGAGCCCGACCCGCCTCCGTGAATGCCAGCTGATCCGCGGCTGCGCCCTGCGCACCCGCCGAGTCTCGTCCTGGAGGGCGCCTCCCATGCAACCCAGCCATCCCCCTGTCCAGTTCTTCGACGCGCACCGCGTCACCTTCGTGGAACAGCCCCCACCAACTCTGTCAGCATGGGAGCAGGCCGAGGTGGATCGGATCTGGGAGGAGACGACTGCCCGAAACCCGACTGTCTTCGACGGCCCCTTGGTCGGGAGTCTGGGTGTCGACCTGCCCTCGTCCGGCCAACTAGTGGCGAGCTGGGCACGCATGACCTACCGACACAGGGCCCTGCGCCAGCTCCGACCGCCCGAGCACGTACCGGGGGCAGTATTCGTCACTGTCCTGCTGCCGACCGAGAGCGGACTCGCTATCGGACGCGGCTCCTCCACCACAGCAGCACCCGGCCGCTGGACCCTCCCCGGAGGATCAGCAGAACCCCCACCGACCGGTGATGCCCTTGAGCTGGACGCGCTCCGCCAGCACGCGGGCCGCGAAGTGGCTGAGGAACTCGGTATCCGCGTGTTCGAGGAGGAGCTGCGGCTGTGGACGATCACTCGCGGACGCCGGTTCGGCAGCCTCGGTTTCCACTTCCTGGCCCCACCGGTATCCAGCGCATTCGTACGCCGTCAGCATGAGGACCTTGCCGCTTGCGAGTCCGATCACGGAGTAGGACCGGAGCTCGACGCGGTCGCCTTCGTGTCCTCTAGCACCGAGGCCACCAGGCTCGGACCAGGCGCGGAGTACCTTCCCCACGTGCTCGACCGATACCCCCCCAGCCTGAATCGACTACAGATGGCCCGCTCGGGCCGCCCCGGCCTCCCCCTGCAGATCCACAGAAAGGGACACAGTCGATATGGACCTTGACGAGCTAAAGCATCAGGCGCTTCGCATTCACACTCTGTACGACCGGCATAACCAGCGCGAGCGCGGCCGCACCTGGACGCGCACCGACTTCATGCTCGGCTTCATGGGGGACGTCGGAGACCTGGCGAAGCTCGTCATGGCCGAGGAAGGCACCCGAGCTATGCCAGGCGGCCGGGCGGCACTGGAACACGAGCTTGCCGACTGTCTTTGGTCGGTCATTGTCCTGGCCCACCTCTACGGCGCGGACCTTGAGCATGCCTTCACCCGCACCATGGCCGAACTTGAGGAGAAACTCACCAAGGGGCACCCACGAGAGTCGCCCGCGTAACGGTCGTGAAATCGGTGTGCTTTCCGCATCACTGCTCTGCCGGGAGAGGGTTCTCCGGCTACCCCAGACAGCTCAGTCTTCATGGGGTGTCACATCTGGTCATTCTTGGCATACGCCTTCGGGGATTAGCTGCGTCCGATAGCGTCTACGCGGATTCATCGCGTCGAAGGGCTGGTTGCCATGGAGGACTTTTTCGCACGAGTCGAAGGCCGTACCCATGCCTGGCCGCCCGGGCGGAAGGATCTCCATTGGCTGGTGATCCCACCGGAAGCGTTCGCCCGCGAGCACCTGTACGAGCCGTACCGCACGCTGGCTGAGCAGCCCGGGCTGTGCCCGGTGGCGCCGGAGTGGATGCACATCACCGTGCTGCACGCAGGCCCCCAGGACAGCGCAAGTTCCTTGGAGGTTGACCAGCTTGTGGACGAGGTGGCCAAGCGCGCCGCCGAGACCGACCCGTTTGAGCTGACGCTCTCACGCCCGGACGTAGGCACTGTGGCGATCGAGTCCAAGGGTTACCCGGGCGCTCCGCACCGTCACTTGTGGGAGTTGGCCTGGGCGGCGCAAAACACAGTGGTCGGCGACCGGTGGCCGCGCATCCCGTCCATTTCGTATCCCCATCTTTCACACGCATATGCCGGTGCTGAGGGCCACCTGGCTGACCGCAGCTTGCTTAAGGTGCTGCTGTCCGATCTACCCGGGGGCGAAGTCACCATGCCGGTCACCACGCTGACACTGGTCGCCGAATGGCACGACCGCCGCGAGATCAAGTGGGACGTCCTTGCCGAAGTGCCGCTGGGCGGGCGGGGCTGATCAACGCTGCCGGTTGGCTGGGACCACCTGCAACCCGGGGCCAGTGAGGTGCGGCGCCCGGCGGTCTCAGCACGTGCGTCCTCTGTCGGGCGCAACCTAGTGGAAATGGCCGGCTGATGGACCGGTCCGGGTTCAGGGGCTGGTGGTCCAGCGCGTGATCAGGTTGGGGAGGTCGGCCTCGTGCAGGGCGAGGTAGTGGACGGGTTCGGGGTCGCGCAGGTGACGGGTGAGGACGACCTCGAATAGGTCGGCACGCTGGTCGTCCGCGTAATGCTCGGTCAGCTGGTACCAGTGCCGGAGCACCCGCCAGGTGAACCGGTTAGGGCTGGGACTCGCCTGCCAGTCCAGCTCCAGGTGATGGTGTTGGTGGGCAGCAGCGATCGTTGTCCGCAGCGACTCGGGCACGATCTCGGGATTGGCGGCCCGGTCGAGGAGCTCGGCAAGGTCCTCGGCGCAGGACCTCAGCGGCCGGGCTGGATCGCGCGGCGTAGGGGGAGGACCGGCCTTGAGGGTGCCTTCAATCCGGTCCGGCCATTGCAGATCCGTACACGCCGTCACCGCGTCGGCATCCACGGGCTCGGTACCGCGAACGTCGTCGAGGTCGATCACATATCCAGCCGGTCCCTCGACCGTCTCGGTCTCATCGTCGAAGAACCAGCCGGCCTCGACAACGTAGCCGCGGTGGCCCGCCAGCGCGCCGGAGCTGATCTCCACCCGGTCGTGGCGGTGATACCCCTCCCTCTCGGTGATAAGTGCCTGCTGGACGACGCCCGCAGCCCAGTTCGTACACACCTCGATCGTTATGCCAAGTGTTGGTACCTGTCTCACTCGGCTGGAGCGGCGTAAAGCTGCTGGTGGGGACACGGTTAGGTTCCTGGTGCTCTAGATGTCTCACGGAGAGTGCCATGGACTACTTCTTCACGTCGCGCGACAAGGTGCGGCGGTACTACGATCCACCGCCCGGGGTTGACTTGGACGGCTTGGCGTACGTTACGCGCGCGAAGGCGCTCAAGGACGGCACTCCGTTCTTCCTGGGGCCGGACATGCGCCCGGTGGAGCCGCACTGCTCGTTCTTCTATGAGCTGGCCAAGACGCTGGAGCCCAAGTCCCTGCAGGACTACACGTACGACTTCCTCGATCTGGACGACTTCCTCGAGATGCTCGACCCGCCGGTCGACGTGCTGTCGGCCACGGAGGAAGACCTCCTCGCCTACCGGGACGACTGCGTCGAGCATCGTGACGAGCCGGTGGGCGCCGCGACGTGGAAGCGCCGCCGAGCCACGATCAACAACTTCTACGACTGGGCCGTCGATACCGAAGGGCTGCTGGACCGGCGTCCGTACTTCCGGCGCAAGAACGGCCGCGATGTGCTGAGCTGGGGATCGACTACCGAGTTGGACGTGCGCCACCTCACGTATGACCAGTGGTGGCACCTCGACCGTGTCGGGCTGCGCGGGCTCCTGCCGAACGGCAAGGCCGACCGCCGATTCCGTACCGCACACCCGCTGCGCAACAGCGCCGGCGCGAACCTGTCCGTCACGACTGGGCTGCGGCTGCGCGAGTTCCGAGCACTCCTGGACATCGAGGTCGGCCCGCCGCGCCGGGACGGCTCAGCCAAGGAGGTCGGGCTGCAGGCCATCGCCAAGTTCGGCCTGCCGCGGACCGTCGAGGTGCAAGACGCGACCCTGCGTGAGTTGGACTGGTACCGGCGGACCGAGCGTGCCGCGGTGATCCGCAAGGCCGCGCGGAATCTGCACCGCCGTCGCGACGAGCTCTTCGTCGTCGACGACGTCGACATGCGCCAGATGAAGCTGAGCGGCATCCACGAAGGCCGTCGCCGGTCCTACCGGGTCAAGATGATGAAGGCGCCGCTGCGGCAGATCACCGTGATCGAGGGCGAGCACGGGCTGGAGCCGATGGCCCTGTTCGTCGGCCGGCACGGACGGATGATCAGCTCTCAGCGGTGGGAGCAGGTCTTCGACGACGCCTTCGCGCGGGTCCTCGCCATCATCGCGGAGTTCGATCTCGCACTGGAAATGCCCCAACAGGTCCGGATCCACGATCTCCGCCACACCTTCGCGATCTACATGCTGGAGCTGCTGACCGAGCTGGTCCGCAAGCAGGACGCCGAGATGTTCCAGCGCACCGGCCGGGTGCTCGCGTACGCGGCGGACCACATATCGCGCAACCCGTTCCTGACTGTTCAACGGCTCCTTGGCCATACGCATCCACGCTCGACCATGCGGTACCTGCGGTACAAGAGGAAGGTCAACTCGCTGGTGGCGCAGGCCATCCGGGACTGGAACGACCAGGACCGCTCGTACACGGATCTGGCTGTGCGGGAGTCCTCGGGATGGGGTGCCTGATGCCTCGCCGAGGAGAGCGCCGGCCCCGCGTGACGAAAGCCATCGCCCGGCCGCCGGCCCCGTTTGCCACCGACCGTATCGGTGTGCGGGAGATCGTGTTCCGCAGGAGGAACAGGGATGTACGCGCCACGGTGGACCCGTCCGAGTACACCTGTCCCGTCTTGATCGGACAGATCGCCGATGCCTGGATCGACTACCACCACGCGGCGGCTCTCAAGAGGCCCGACGAGTACGGCGTCGCGGTGCGTTCGTTCGCCGAATTCGCCGGGCCGCACATGGCCAAGCTCGGTCACGACCCGGCACTGGCCCGGTTGGACGACGACCGCATCGACGTGGCCGAAGTCGTCCACGCCTGGGAGGACCATCTCCTGTCCGCTTACTCGGAGAACTCACAGCGCCCCTGGGCGCTCGCCTCGTGCCTACTCACCTTGCTGCACCATCGCGGTGAGCGCGATCCGTTGATGCCGGACAAGCTCCGCCGCCGTGCGGCGGCGCCCACGACCATGCGACGGGCCACCAGCCAGGTGCTGGACGAGTTCACCAACACCGAGCGGCTCGCCCTCAAGAAGGCCGCGCAGGACGACCTGCGGGCACTGGAGAAACGGCTGGCGTGGGGGCGCACGCTGCTGGCCGAGGGCCGCGATCCGCGCGAGCACGGCTGGAGGGACCTGCCGAACCTCGTGTGGGCTGCCCGGCACCGGCTCTTGACCAGCGCGGAGCTCTTGGAACACCTGTCGAGCCGAGTCGAGACCTGGCCGCAGCAACTGCAGGAAGTCCACGCGGCGGGCCAGCGCCAAGGCGCATTCGGCCTCTTGCGCGGCGTGTACGGGCTGCTGTTCCCCCAGGAACTGGACCTGCAGCCCTTCCGCGTCCTGCTGCTCCTGCTCATGCTCGACTGCACCACCGAGGAACTGCACGCCCTCCAGATCCCCGACCTGGAGTTCAACAGCCACGGGGTGCGCGTTGTACAGACGAAGAACCGGGCCGAGCGCGTGCGCGCCGACTTCCACCTCAACGATCCGGAGCCGGACCCCTCCCAGGAGGCGGGAGAGCTTGTCTACGAAGGCCGCGGCGAGTGGGACGTACCCGGCCTGCTGCGGCGCCTGCTCAAGGTCAACGAGCTGACCCGCGCGGCATTCGACTGCGAGCCGTGGCTGTTCACCGCGGTCGAGGCCAAGGGCCGGACCACCATGGTGGCCGGCTTCGCCCGCTTCACCGAGGACAAGCGCCGCTTCACCCACTGGATCGGCTCCCACCGCACCGCGGACGGCACGGCAGCCCTGGATATCTCGCAACCGCACGAGGCGCGTCGGCTCCGCAAGACCGCGAAGACCACCCGGGCCGTCGCGCTGGGCGGCACCCTGTCCGACCTCGCCGCAGACGACCACAGCATTCAGGTATTCCACCGCTACTACGCCCACGGCACGACCGCACACGTGCTCGCCGGGAAGGCGATCAACCGGGCTCAGCAGCGCGTCTTCGACAAGCTCGCCGCCACTCCGACCCTGGTCACCGAGGAGGCGCGGGCCGACCTGGGTGAACCCGAGGTCGCCGACGCCCTGGGCGTGACACCGGAACAAGGAGCGGCGCTGCGGGACGGTGAACTCGACATGGGCGTGACCAACTGCAAGAACCCCTACGACTCCCAGTTCAGCACCCCTGGAAGCCTGTGCCATGTCGCCCCAGCGATATGCATGGTCTGCGACAACGCCGTGGTGTTCATCTCTCAACTTCCCCAGCAGCTCCTGCTGTTCGACCACATCGAGCACATGCGCCTGGTCCTGCCGCCTCAGCAGTGGCACACGGTCTGGGGGCGCCAGGCCAAGGCCCTGGCCCAGGTCTTCGAGGAATGCGCCGAGCACCTGCCCGCCGCCCGGAAAACGATCGAGGAGCAGGACCTCCAGCTGAACCTGCCCCTTGGAATGCGAACGGAGTACAACCGGTGACACTTGCCCGCGCTGTCGGCGCCGTCGCCCTGGCCTCGCGGTTCTTCGCCGAGGACGAGCCGGTCTTCGCCAGTCTGCCCGGCCAGATCTCCGGCATCAGCGGCCCGCTGTTCGGCCGGAGCGATGGGTGGCCGGGCGACTGCGTCCAGCGCCCTGCCAACCGGGCCCGATCGGGCTGGAAGTGCTGGTTCCCGGACGACCCGGTCTGGAACCTCCATATCCGGGAGGTCGCCTTCTGCATGCTGAATCCGGTCCACCAGGTGGTCCGCGACGCCGGGATCTTCCTGCGTAGCCGGAGATGGGGCCTGTCCACCGCCTCCCAGACCAGCATCCAGCTGGGTTTGCTGGCTGGCTGGGCGTGCACCGAGAACATGCCCGACGATCTGAGCCTGTGGTCGGCGGAGGACTGGCAGGCGTTCCTCGACCACCGGGCGAAGGACGCGGAACCCGGGACGGTCGCGATCGCGGTAGCAGCGATCCGACGGCTCGTTCTGTTCTCGCCGCTGATGACCGGCTCAGGGCCCGTCCAAGATCCCTGGCCGGGCAGGACGAACCGCGAAGTCGCGGACGCGGTCCTGACCGGGGAACTGTCCACCGAGTCGATCGACCCCGTGGTCTGGTGGCCGCTGCTACGAGCGGCCTGGGCCTACATCGACCGGTTCGCCCCGGACATCCTCGACCAACACGAGGACGAGGCTCGTCGCGCGGAGGCCGCCCGTGACACCGTCACGCGTGCTCGCTCGCGCAGGTCCAACCAGCAGTCGGGGAAGCTCCTCGACGAGATGCTGCTGGCCTGGCTCGCCAATCCGGACAACCGGATCGTCGTCCACGGCCCCGGCTCGGCACACAGGATTCCGGGCGAGCCTGTCTGGCGGGACCTGGAGCGGCGCGTCTACGGGAATACCACCCCGACGATCAAGTACTTCCCGGGCCGAAAGGGCCGCCCGGCCGGTGCTCGCCGCCGCAGTTGGGTACGGCAGGCAGCGGCCGACCCTGCTCGGGTCGATCACTACGAGGGCCGACTGCCCAACGGCCTGCGCATGCTCAGAGCAGCCTCTTATGTCTTCGTCGCGGCGATCAGTATGATGCGCGATTCGGAGATTCAGGAGATCCAGCGTGGTGCCCTCACCCAGCACTACGACGCGCCGGCCGTGAAGTCGACGAAGACGAAGCACGATGCCTCGCGGCCGCGGCAGTTCTGGTGGGTCATCGGGCCGGTGGCGAAGGCCATCGCGGTCGCCGAGCGGGTGTCCTGGCACGAGACGCACGTCTTCGCCAGCCTCAGCAGCACCGCCGACCGTGCCGGCCAGGGCGGGAGGGCTGGCTTCTACGCGGCGGTGGACATCGCCTTCTTCATTCGCTCCGTCAACGCGACCCGGCACGAGACCGGGTTGGAGGAGATCCCGGCCGCCCACGTACGTCCGCACATGTTCCGCAAGACCATGTCGATCATCGCCAGCCAGGAGCCGGACGCAGAGATCGCGCTCGGCATCCAGCTCAAGCACGCCACCCGCCGAGCCCTGGCCAACCGCACCACCCAGGCGTACGGCCGCATCGACACCAAGTGGGCCAAGGAATTCGACACCCAGCTGCAGACTGCCGCAGCACAACAGCTCATTGCCCTGCTCAAGGACCGCCGCGCCGGGAAGGACATCGCGGTCGGCCCCGGTGCCGCCCGTTTCCACGAGGGCCTCGACAAGGTCAACGCCGTCATCGACCAGAGCCCCGTCCTCCGTGCACAGCTCGCCGACGAGCGCCTGGAGATCACCCTGCTCCGCGACGGGTTCGCCAACCTCCACCTCGGCACGATCAACCACTGCATGTGGCACGCGCCGACCGCGCAGTGCCAGAACCAGCTCCCCAAGCAGCAACGGGGGCAGGCCCCCTTGCTCGGCGCCTGCCAGCCCTCGCGCTGCCGCAACTCCGTCCTCACGCTCGCGCACGAGCGGATCTGGCGCATGGAGGAGCGCGACCTTGTAGAGCTGCTGAAGAAGAAGCTCTCCAAGCCCCTGCGCGAGCAGGCCCAAGCCCGTCTCGCGGAAGTCCGCACCGCGACAGCCCAGTTCGACAAGATGAAGGAACAGCACTGATGCCGGTGTCTGCCGCGACCGAAACCAAGCTCCGCGAGGCCATGGACCGGCTGCTGGCCGGCCAGCCCCTGCACACCGACGGCGCGCTGACCAAGGAGAACCTGGCCCGGGAGGCCAAGGTCAGCCACGCCACTCTGTACCGCGCCGAGGAGGTCCTCGCCGGGTGGGAGGCGAAGGTCGCCCGCCCGGTGCTCCGTACGCCGGGCGAAGTGCAGCGCGACGAGACGATCGCCGAGCTGCGCAAGAGGCTCCGCGAGGCCCTCGCGAAGAACGGCGAGCTGCAGGGCAAGCTCGACGCCCTGGCAACGGTGACCGCGAACCTGTACTTCGAGAACCGTGAGCTGAAGAAGAAACAGGCCGGACGGGGGCAGGGCCGCGTCGCCATCCTCCCCGCGTCCGGTCCCTGGAAGGAGTGACCTCCGGCTGCCCGAAGGCAGCCAGCACCAGGGCGCGTGCCGCTGCGGTGGCGCCTATGACGACGAACGGTCAGCTCATGGAGGAGTTGGGCGCCATCGAGCGGTCCCTGGCGTCGGGGGAGTGGACCCCGCGCCCGTCGAGGTGAGGTTCGGCAGCGCATTCCTCACCCTCTCCAGGGAGTTCGACGGCACCCCGGTCGTGGACGGATTGCCACCCGAACAGCACCCGTTCGACCGGCGTCTCGTGCATCACCTCACGATGCACGCCCGGCTGATCCGCGAGGTCCAGGGCCGGCTGCTGCCCGCCGCATCGCTGCGCTTCCGGTTACGGCGCTCGCCGATGCGGCGCCTGGCTGAGGCGTACGTGGAGGCCGGACAGGATTTGCTGAAGTACGCGGACCGCATTCTGCACGCCTGGGAACACACGCCGCCGGTCCTCGATGCTGCCTGGCTCGAGGAGTACACCGCGCTCAGTGGGCTCCCTGCCGATGAGGCACGGGACCGGATCTGGCGGGAGACGGTAAAGGAGTGGGAGCGCGAGCAGCTCGCCGACGATCTGCGCACCCTGCTCGACGAGGCTGAACGCCCGATGAGCCAGGCCGCGACGATCACGGTCGCCGCGGTCACCGGAGAGACCTGGTACTGAGACCGGATCCGGAGGTGTTCCGCCTACGCGGCCACGCGGCGCCCGTCCGCGGGGTGACGCAGCGGCGGCGGGACGCGCTCCAGCAGTTCCCACAGCGGACGACCGGCGGCCCATTGGCCGAGCAGGTCCCGGCCGACCAGGTGGACGCCGAGCCTTTGGCTCTGGGGGACTGCCTTGCTGGTGAACTTTCCGTTGGTCACGATCAGGGCGAACGTGGCCTTGTGTACCTCGCCGGCCGTGCCCTTCAGCTCCCGGACCACGCGGACATCGACCGGGTCGCCGCGCCTGCCAGCGCGCCGATGCTTGCATTGCACGGCCCAGATCCGGCGGTCGAGGTCGACGGCGCGGACGTCGCAGGCGTCGTCATTGGCACCGCCGACGCGCTCGGCTGTGAAGCCGTCGCGCCGCAAAAGATCCCGTACGGCGAACTCGAACTCCTCGTGGTCCAGACTGTCGAGGTTGTCGAGCGACATCACCCTCGAACTCCTCGTGGTCCAGACTGTCGAGGTTGTCGAGCGACATCACCAAGCGCGGCTGGCCATCCTGGGTGGCGTCCCACTTGTCGCGGTCGGCGCGCTGCCGGGCCCACACCGCGTAGGTGAGGAGCACCGGCACGCCGACGATGTCGACCACCACTGGGTAGGGCGAGGGCCACCAGCCCGTCCACCGGCCGGCGAGCAGGGCGAGCACGCACACGGCCAGCGCGACCAGGCACCACCCTGAGCCCCGGTACACCGCCCGCCAGGCGACCATCCGCACGTGACGGACCCGGTCGACCGTCCCGCGTTGTTTCGCCGGCGCCCGGCCAGCCGATCTGGCACGGCGCAGCCTGCCGCGCCAGTCAATCCGGCGCCACTCTGCGAGGCTTCCCGGGCGTTGCCAGGCCCGCATCCGGCCCCGGCTGCCGCCGTGTTGCTCCATGGACGATCCCCTCCACATCACGGACCGTGGTGTCCGCACGGGGGATGACAGCACGCGGCACTGACAAGGGGTCATGAAGGAGCGACGTGGTGCTATCGGATCCAGCCAGCTGCTGACCGGCCGCTCGCGCGAAGGGTGCCCATGGCCTGCGCATTTCCGCTCGACCGATCAGGTTGAGCCGATTACAAGCCCTCCCCACCCGCGGTGACGGCACGCGGATGACGTGGCAACGGAGCGAGGACGGCGGCCGCCGTCGCCGCCGGTGTTCACGAGGACGCCGGATGCTGTCCGGGAGCGGGCGCGGCTGCCTGCGACCGGGTGCGGCAGTGTAGGTTCCGCGTTTCGATGTCACATGCCGATGCTGTGAGCTGGGCGTTCTTACGGTTCCGCGCTCTGTGTCACCTTGATCGTTCCGCGCTCGGCGTCAATTCCCGGACGGTGCGGGCTTCGGATGGCGCGCAACGTCCAGAGCAGAGGGCTCCGACCAGAGGCCGAGTCCGCAGTCCGTGTCCAAAATGACGGACAGATGACACGGAAGCGCGGAATATGACATCGGGACACGGAACCTACAGGCAGCCCTCGCACAGGCAGCGCATACACGTGAAGACGGCGTTATCTAGGGGGCGGAGGTACTTTACGCAGGTCAGGCGGGGTGATCCGGTGGCAGGCACGTTAGGCAAGTTCGGAAAGGTTTCGGTCGAAACGTTTCCGTAGTGCTCCCAGGAACCGGTTGGGGGCCAGCCGGAATACCGCGGAAACGCACCGTTGAGGCAAGGGCCCCTAGGTCAGACCAAGATGTTCCTGGTGCATCCTGGCGACCCGCACGGCGTCGAAGAAGCTGATGCCGCGGTAGTACTCCGATCCCACCCTTTCGCCCACTCCCATGACCTCCCCCACAGCGTTCAGGTGATCTTTGACGCCCTTCTCCCAGAGGACAGCCGTGGCGCAGGGACGGGATGGGCGGCCGGTCCATCGCTGGCCTGGCCCGCGACCACCACGTCAGCCGCGGCGCCATCCGTACCGCTGTCGCCGACCTCCTGCCTGAGCACACCGTCGTCGACCAGGGCACCCCGGTCCCGGAGCTGCCGGTCATCCTCGACATGCCGGGCAAGGTCGCGGACTTCCTCCGCGCGGCCGACCTGGAACCCGCCGAGCGCGCCGCGCTCGACCAGGGTGTGACCGTACGACGCGGCCAGGGCTACACCCTGCGCGTCAGTGCCACCCCCGCAGTTCACCGCCAACTCCTAGCCTACTGCCAGCCCGTCGACGGCACCCCGGGGACCTCGACGGTCCCGGCACAGCGTAAGGCTCGCCGCGAGTACGAGAACCGCGTCAACGCACTCCCGGCTGCCAGCCTGCGTTGAGCGGACCGAGCACCACACCAGCCAAGATCAAGTACTGGCGGCTTTGGGGCTTACCTCGGCGCTACCCCCTCATGACTTGTTTGCTGCAGCTCTCCGAGCGCGACGTCGTCAATGGAGCGCAGCAGCTGGTCCTCCGCGCCTCGCGGCTGCATCAGGACAATGAAGGACACGGCATCGTCGTGGAGGGTGGTGACGAAGTCGACATCTGTCGCGGACAGCGGCTGGTCGACCATCAGAACGGTTGTGAACACCGTGGGCCTTCCCTCGGCGCACCCCGAACGGGCGCGGACGGTGGGTTATAGCGACACAAGCTGTTCGCACGCGTGGCTTGGACCCCCTCACGTGCTCAACGTGCCTCATTCCCTCCGGTTCGTTTCGGCGGTCAGCGCGGCCGGTGGCCGTGCACCCCAGGGCCTGGCGTGAGCCGGCGCCATGGCTGTGCCGGCTCAAGGAGGCTCCTGTATCCGGCGCGGGGTGCGCCGAATGGACGTGGCCGTGGATGCCTTCCCGGTATCGGCGGACGGCGTGTCGTCGGTCGGCGCGACCGGTGGCACGCGGCGTACACGCCCGGCGCACGCGCCCCGGGCGTCCCCCTCCTGCTGCGGCGGAAGCGGTGGGTGTTGACGGCGTGCCTGTTGGCGGAAAACGCCTGGTCTACAGGCCATGCCGGTGTGGCGCGGTTGTGCTCTCTGTCATATGTCAGAGACAGTGGGTGAAGCTCTGCGCCGGGTATGGGTGGTTACTTCATCCAAGGCGGCTAGTTGGTCTGTTCTTCCCTTCTGCTGCGGTTCGGAGGCTGGGTCTCTGTGTCTGTACGTGTGGGTGACATCCGGGAAATCCTTGAGCAGGCAGCACCGGGGGGAGCGGTCGAGATCCCGGCATCCGTGCTCGATGGCCGCGCGCCCGATGTGAGCCTGGTGTTCCGCGGCGGTGAGCTGCGGGTCGAGGGGGCGGTGTGTGATCCGAAGGAGTTGTGGATCACCGGGCAGGCCGCCACTACCGCCTCTGCGTCCCCGGTGCCGGTACGCATCGCCTTTACGGGCGACGGTGAACGGGTGACCGGGACGCTGGCCGCCGCCGATCTCGGCGAGGGCCGCGGGCTGTTGCTGGTCGATGGTGCTGCGGCCAGCGCCGAGCTGCCCCCCGGGGCCTGGGCGGTGGTGGACGGACGGGCTTTGCGGCTGACCGGACGGGGTCCCGCGGCAGCCCAGACCGATCCCGGGCGGCTGGACGGCTTGGGCCGGCCCCTGCCCCCGGTCCGCCTGCGGACGGCCGCCGAACGTGAACGGGACCGCAGGCCACGGGCCCTGGTGACCGAGCATGGCATCCTCGTCCCCCGGCCGACGGCGTACCGGCGTGCGGGTGTGCGGGTTCTTGAGTCGCCGATGGTGCGCGGCTGGTCGCCGATCGGCACACCCGGTGGCGGCGACGTCGGCAACGGCATCAGCGTCAACTACGAGAGCCCGCCGCTGCGGATCGCGGGGGCGCTGACCGCTCTGCCGGCCCCCAAGGGCTACGACGCGGTGATCGGCGGGACGCTGCTGGTGGACACTGGCACGTTCAACGGTTCCTTGATGGGTGCGTATGTCGTTCCTGACGGAAACGGTGCCCGGCCGTCGTTGTTCGCCTACGGCTCGCTGGGCAGCGAGACCGGTATCGGTCTGCCCTGCTTCCAGGTGCGTGGTATCGCCGCCGGGTTCGGGTGGAACAGCCGGGTGCGGGTGCCGTCGGCGGAGGCACTGGGTGAATTTCCGTTCCTGGTGGCCCTGGACAACCCGGGCGAGATCGGCGCGGACGAGGACGAGGTTGATCCGCTGTCCGTGCTGAACACGCTGATCGGCGGCTCCAACCCGTGGGTGAGGCCGCAGGAGGGTGACCTGTGGCTGGCTGCCGGCCTGGCCTTCGACTGTTTCGCCTCCTTGCGTGGCCGCATGATGGCTGTGGTGCAGACCGGATCGGATCTGACGATCAGTTTGCTCGGGGTGGGCGGCGCCGAGCTGCCCACGAAGGGTGACAAGAAGATCGCCCGGGTGGAGATCGGTATCGAGGCGACGCTGCGGCCCGTGGCCGGGGAGCTGAGTTTCAGCGCCGGATTCACTGAGAAGACCTTCCTCATCGACCCGAACTGCAAGCTGCGCGGTGGCGTGGGGATGAAGTTCTGGTTCGGCAAGCACCCCCAGGCCGGGGATTTCGCGCTGATCCTTGGTGCCATCCCGCGGGGCCGTGAGCTGCCTGCCCGCTACCCGAAGCAGCAGCCCGCCGGTCTGACCTGGGGCATCGGTGACACGGTCAACATCACCGGCAGCGCCTACGCCGCACTGACACCGAAGTCGCTGATGGCGGGCGGCGGGCTGGATGTCACCTTCCACGCCGGGCCGCTGCGGGCCTGGCTCCACGCCAGGGTGGATGCCCTCGTGGAGTGGAACCCGTTTTACTTCGATGTGGGCATCGGGGTCCGGGTCGGTGTCTCGGCCACCATCAAGGTGTGGTTCGTCAAGATTACGATCTCTATCGAGGTCGGGGTCAGTGTGCGGGTGTGGGGGCCTGCGGTGGGCGGGGAGGCCACGGTCCACCTGTGGTTCATCTCCTTCACCATCGGGTTCGGCGCCGACCGCCGCAGGGAGCCTCCCGCGCTGGACTGGGGCGGATTTCAAGGCATGCTGCCACCGCCCGAGACCATGGTCCGTACCACCGCGATTTCCGGATACGCCGGTGAGAGCACACCCGCTGCTGCCGCCCGGAGTGCTGCCAAGCCGTGGTTGGTCGACAGCAGCGGCTTCACCTTCACCGCCGACACCCAGGCCCCGGTCAGCAAGCTGTACCTGGACCAGGGCAGCACCACGCCGGTGGAGACCGACCAGACGGTGGACATCCTGCCCATGCAGGTCAGGGGTCGGCACAGCGAGCTGCGCGTGTGGCTCGGCTACAACGATGGCACCGAGAGGCTGACGGACTGGGGGCGGACGCTGATCCGCGGGAATGTCGTCAACGGCCTGTGGGGCACGAGCCGGGATGCGGGCGGTGACGGGCTGATCCCCAACCGCGTTCTGGGAGTCCGACTGACCTCGCCCCCGGTGGACTACGGCGAGTCCACCGGGTTCATCGACGAGAAAGGCATCTCGTTCGACCCGATCGCGCCGGACGGCAACCAGCCGCTCTCCGCGGGCGAGGAACCCTCCGGCGCCGAGCCGCAGCGCCCCGGCCGAGTGATCGAGAAGATCCAGGACGGTATCGACGCGGCCGGCACCCGCAGCAACCGTTTGGCCCTCACCAGCGCGCTGGGGAGGCTGGGTTCGGAACTCGGCACCCTCGATTCGGACTTGAGCGGGTACGCCCGTGCCGCTGGCACCGCCTTCACCGCGAATCCGATGCTGGTGCCCGCCGGCTGATCCGGCCGGCCCGTCCTCCCTCGCCGGCCGGCCCCCCTTTTCCTCCACCGGTCGGTCCGCTGCCCCGCGCTTGTAGCCGCCCCTTGTCGAAAGGCACGCTCGTGACCACCGCACCCGAATCGGGGCCCCGGCCCTTCACCGCGCCCACGGCCCGGCACCGCACCCGGTTCTTCGACCACCGCATCCCCTCGCTGTACGCCGGCCGCTACGAGATCGGCAACCGGCAGGTCCTCAAGGGCGTCGACAAAGGCGCCGACCGCGAGATTGTCGCCACGCCGCAGCCGTTCGACGTCATCGAGCCGCGGTTCAGCATCGACCCGGGAGGGATCAACGCCCGCTTCCCGGTACCCGACGCCGTCGGTAAATACAGTGAGATCCTTCCGCACATCAACCTCGACGCCCCCAGCCTGCCCTGGAACCGGCCCCTGGTACCTGGTGCCAGCGAGGAAGAGCGTGAGAAACAGCGTGCGGTGCCCTGGATGGCGCTGCTGCTGTTCCGGGAGAACGAACTGCCCGAGGATCCTGATGCCGTCGGCCTGGTCAAGGCCGGCACCGTGCGGGGACTCCTCGCCGGCAGCCTGGGCCCGGGGGAGCCGCCGGTCCTGCCCGAGAAGACCCTTCGGCCGGAGGAGTACGACGAGCACTGCGCCACGGTCTGGGTCCCCGCCGACCTCTTCGACAAGGTCAAACCCCTGCCGGTGGAGATGGGCTACCTCGCCCACGTCCGCGAGGGCGGCCCACCCGACGCCACCCTGTCCGACGGCGACCCAGAGCCGGACGAGGAGCAGCTCAACGCCATCGTGGTCGCCAACCGGTTCCCCGCCGCCGCGGGCGGCCGGCACGTGGTCCACCTCGTGTCGTTGGAAGGCTTCCACCGGTACCTGACCGAGCCCGCCCCGTCACAGGGCGTGCGTCTGGTCTCCCTCACCTCCTGGGCCTTCACCACCGAGGCCGACTCCGGCATCGGCTTCGGTGACCTCGCCCAGCAGTTGGCCACCACCGACGGCGAAACCCCGCGCTCCGCGGACGGGCTGCGGCTGCGCCTGCCGGTCAGTGCCCCGACCAACCCGGACGCCGAGGAGCGCGAAGCCCTCGACCGGATGGAGGGCGGCGCCGTCGCCCTGCCACAGCGCCTGGAGACGGGGGAGCGCACCGTCGCCTTCCACCGCGGGCCGCTCACCGCCCGGCCTGCCCGCGCACTGCCCGCGCCTGCTGCCCCCCGGTTGAAATCGCCTGGCGAGGCATTGATCTACCTGGAGAAGTACGGCGTCTTCGACACCAGCTACGGCGCTGCCTTCACCGCAGGGCGCACGCTCGCTCTGTCCGACGCAGAATTCCGAACCGCCCTGCTGGAGTTCCGCTCCACCGCACGCTCCGCCGTGCGCCGCCTGGCCTCCCACCCCCAGCTTCAGCTCGGTACCCGTGCGGTGACGGCGCGGCAGCTGACCGCGCCGCTGTCCTTCGAAGCCTTCGACCGCATGCTCCTCGATGGCGACGGCGACCGCTTCACCCGCGCCGTGGGGGGGGGGGGGCCGGCCGGGGGGGGCGGGCGGCGCGGGGGGTGGCCCGGCCAGCGGGGCCCGGGGGGGCGCGCGCGCGGC
>NZ_JBEPBF010000025.1:0-21221 GCF_040298985.1 Streptomyces sp. NPDC001093
CGGCTCGATGAACTCCCACTGCTCGTCGGTGAGTTGCCTACGTGTCACACCCAGCGTCCTACCAGGTCCTGTCCCCGCACGGGACCAGAACCCGAAATTGATCACGACCTCACACAGGCCCTAGCCGGCCCCCGGCACGGTCACCCGCACACCCCAGACATCCGGCCATCCGCACTCCGGGTGCGCCCGAGACTTTTGGCACCCCACAGGCTGACGGCCGCGAGTGCGCCGCCGGAAATCACGTAGAGATCGTCGCGTTACGAGCCGCACTTAATGTCCCCTCATGGCGGATATATTTGACGCGTACGCGTTGGCCGACGCGTGGGACGAGATGTTTGTGCGGCCGGGTGAGGTCAGGACCGCCTATGAGCCGGTACTGGCGGCGCTGCAGCCGATCGCACCGAGTGAACTGCGTTTCAGAGCCGACCAGATGGCCCGGGCGTTCACCGACCGTGGTGTGACCTACGCCTTCGCGGGCGAGGAGCGGCCGTGGCCACTGGACCTCGTGCCGCGCATCCTCGACGCCCTCGAATGGGATCTCATACAACGCGGCGTCGGCCAGAGAGTCAGGGCCCTGGAGGCCTATCTCGCCGACGCCTATGGTCCCTGCCGTGCCTTCGAGGACGGCGTCGTGCCCTGGCGGCTGCTCCTCAACTCCCCCCATTTCCACCGCGTCGCGCACGGAATCGAGCCTCCCGGGGGCGTGCGCATCCACGTCGCCGGCATCGACCTCGTGCGCGACGAGGCCGGGGACTTCCGGGTGCTGGAGGACAATGTACGGGTGCCCAGCGGGGTCTCGTACGTGATCGAGAACCGGCGTGCGATGACCCGCATCTTCCCCTCCCTCTTCGCCGAGCAGCATGTGCTGCCCGTCGACGGTTACGGGCACCGCCTGCTGGCCGCCTTGCGCGCCGCCGCGCCCGACGGCACCACCGACCCCAGGGTCGTGGTACTGACCCCCGGGCCCAACAATGCGGCCTACTTCGAACACGCCCTGCTCGCCCGGCTGATGGGCGTGCAGCTGGTGGAGGGACACGACCTGCTGTGCCGGAACAACCGCGTGTGGATGCGGACCACGCGCGGCGAGGTGCCTGTCCACGTCGTGTACCGGCGTCTGGACGACGACTTCCTCGATCCGCTGCACTTCCGGCCCGACTCGGTGATCGGTTGCCCGGGGATCATGAACGCGGCGATGGCCGGCAACGTCACGCTCGCCAACGCCGTCGGAAACGGGATCGCGGACGACAAGCTGCTCTACACCTACGTCCCGGATCTGATCCGGTACTACCTGTCCGAGGAACCGGTCCTGCCCAATGTGGAGTCCTACCGGCCCGACGAACCGGGGCAGTTGGAGGCGGTCCTCGACCAGATCGAGCAGCTCGTCGTCAAGCCCGTGGACGGAGCGGGCGGTCAGGGCATCGTCATCGGGCCGAAGGCCGACCCCGACACCCTCGAACGCACCCGCAAAGCCGTCATCGCCGACCCGCGCGGCTTCATCGCGCAGCGGCCCGTCGCCCTGTCCACCTCCCCCACCCTCGCCGGCGAGGGCATGGCGCCGCGCCACATCGACCTGCGCCCGTTCGCCGTGCACGACGGCAACGATGTCTGGGTGCTGCCCGGCGGCCTCACCCGCGTCGCCCTCCAGGAGGGCAACCTGATCGTCAACTCCAGCCAGGGCGGCGGCTCCAAGGACACCTGGGTACTCGCCGAGGGCCCCGCCGAGCGGCCGGCCTCCGTCGGCTCCGGTGATCCGCCCGAGGTCGCTCCCCGCCAGCTGGGTCCCGACGGCACCACCACGGTCGTACAGGAAGGGGCGCAGCAGCAGTGAACGACGTGATCCTCTCCCGGATAGCGGAGGCGCTGACCTGGACCGGGCGGTACGTCGAGCGGGCGGACGCCACCGGCCGGATCCTCGACGCCTATCTGCACCGCATGCTGGAGGACCCCTGGCGCGACGAGGACGTGGCCTGCCGGTCGCTGTACGCGATCCTCGGCGTGGACGCGGGGGCGGAACCCGTGGACATGCAGCAGGTGCTGGACCAGCTCGCGTTCGACGCCCGCTCGACCGGTTCCATCGAGGGTGCGCTGGGCGCCGCCCGGCTCAATGCCCGCAGCGCCCGTGAGGCCGTCTCCTCGGAGATGTGGGAGTGCCTCAACTCCACCTGGCACGCCCTCGCCGACCAGCGGCTTGCCGCCCGCCGTACGGGCCCGTACGCCTATCTGGAGCTCGTCCGGCGCCGCGCGGCCCTCTTCTTCGGGCTCGCCGACTCCACGATGAGCCGGGACGACAGCTGGCGGTTCGTCATCCTGGGCCGGAGTCTGGAGCGGGTCGACATGACCGTACGGCTGCTGAGCGTGCGCGTGCTGGACGCGGCGCACGCACCGGACTGGCCGACGCTGCTGAGCGCGAGCGGCGCCGACGAGGCGTACGCGCGCGTGTACGGCGGTTTCGGCGACACCCCGCGGGTGGCCGAATTCCTGCTTCTGGACCGGGACTTCCCGCGCTCGGCGCTGCATGCACTGACCACGGCCGAGGAGTGCCTGACCGCGCTGGGCCGCCCGCGCCAGGACCCGGCACGCCGCCCGATCGGCCGCCTGCGTACCCGCCTTGAGTACCTGGACTCGAACGCCCTTGAGGAACAACTACCGGTACTGCTGCGGGACTTGCAGCAGGCTTGCATGACGTCCGCCGACGCGGTGGCGGAACGGTTCTTCCCGTACCAAGGGGCCGTCGAGTGGGCCCAGGAAGGAGTGTGAGCGTGACCAGGAAGGGAATCCGCCGCCTCCGCATCCGGCACGTCACGCACGTCTCCTACGCGCAGGCCGCCGTCTCCTCGCACAACGAGGTCCGCATGACCCCGCTGACGCTGCCCGGCCAGACCGCCCTGGACGGCCGGGTGACCGTCGGCCCGGCGGCCGCGACCTGGTCGTACTGGGACTACTGGGGCACCCAGGTGACCGGCTTCGACCTGATGGACCCGCACTCCGACCTCACCATCACCGCGTCCAGCCTGGTCGAGACGGCCCCGCCCGGTCCGCTTCCCGAGCCGCCCGGCTGGGCGGAGGTGGCCGAACGCACCACGCGCTCCCGTCTGCTGGAGTTCGCGAACCCGACGGTGCGTACGACGGTCCCGGCGGAGCTGATCGCCCACGCGCGGGACGTCACGGCGGGCCTCGACCCGCACGAGATGGCCGTCGCCGTCTCCTCGCTGGTCGCCGACCGGGTGTCGTACCTGCCCGGCACCACCGGCGTGACCACCTCCGCCGCCGAGGCCTGGGAGCAGGGCACCGGCGTCTGCCAGGACATCGCCCACGTCACCATCGCCCTGCTGCGGGGCCTGGGGCTGCCGTCCCGCTATGTCTCCGGCTACCTGCACCCGGAGAAGGAGGCCGAGCTCCACCGCCCGGTCGCCGGGCAGAGCCACGCCTGGATCGAGTACTGGGCGGGCGGCTGGTGCGGCTACGACCCGACCAACCGCACCCGCGCCGACGAGTCCCACGTGGTGGTCGGCCGCGGCCGCGACTACGACGACGTGCCCCCGCACAAGGGCGTGTACCGGGGGGTGGCGGGCGGGCCGCCGGAGGTGACCGTGGAATTCACACAGGTTGCCTGAACGCGACAGAGGGCCGGGAATCACTCCCGGCCCTCCGGACGACCCCTTCATGACGCGTCACCCGACACCGAGCACGTCGGGCGAAGTCCGCTGCGGTTCGGCAGCCCCCTGAAGGGGTGCGGGGCTGTGTCTGATATGCCCCTTGCAGCCGGGCGAAGCCGTGACCATCTGACGAGCCCCGCCCTCCAAGACGACGGATCACCCGCGACCCATCAGACAAGCCCTGGCCACGACGGCGCCACAGACGATCGGCGGCACATCGTGGCACGTCCAGCTGGGCGCTTGGTCAGCTCTCCAGTGCAGCGGCCTCCTTGACGGCCACTCCGCTCCGCCCTTCGGCCATCAGCGTATCCACCAGCCCGACGATCCGGCTCGCGGCTTCCCGCACCGGAATCCCCGCGCGGTGGATGTTGGAGAGGAGGTTGCGGTCCGCGTCCGTGTGCCCGGGACGCGGCCGGTACGCCAGGTACGCGGAAAGGCTTTCCGCCGTCGCCAGGCCCGGGCGTTCACCGATCAGCAGCACGACCACCGCCGGGTCCAGCAGCTCGCCGATCTCGTTGAGCACGCCGACCCGGCACTGCCGCACCACGATCGGACGGCCCACCGACCAGCCGCGCGCCGCGCAGCCCTCGTGCAGCAGCGGCAGGAGAGCCGGCACCTGGGCGAGTACGGCGGTGCAGGACAGCCCGTCGCCGATCACGAGCTGCACGTCCGGGCCGGGACCGTGCTCGGCCCGGATCGCCTGCCGCGCCTGCGGGGTGAGGCGCCGGCCCAGGTCGGGGCGGCGCAGGTAGCGGTGCCGGGAGTCGGCCATGGTGGCGACCACCGTCCAGGGGAAGCGGTCGGCCAGCGCGGCCATCCCAGGGCCGTCGAGGTCCAGCGGTGTCGAGACCGCGTCCCGCGCGGCCGCATGGTCGCCGCGCAGGGCGAGCAGGGTGGCGGTGCGGTAGGAACTGCCCGCCCGGCCCGTGAAGATGCGGGCGGGGGTCGCCGCGCGCAACCAGGCAGCGGTTCGCTCCGCGGACGTCGGTCCGGCCGAAGGGGCCCAGAGCTCCAGGTGCTCCGTCACGCCACACCCCCGGGGAGGAGTTCGCGCAGGGCTCCACTGCCTTCCAACGCGGAGGCGAGCTCGGCCGGGCTGGTCGGCAGGGCGTGCGCTTTGCCGCCGGGGCGGCCGTCGGAGGAGATGCCCATCTCGGCCAGCCAGAACTCGAACTCCGGAGCGGTGCGCAGGCCCAGCGTCCGGCGGACACTCACCACGTCGTGGTAGCTGGTGGTCTGGTAGTTGAGCATCACGTCGTCCCCGGCCGGGATGGCCATCACGAAGGTGCACCCGGCAGAGGCGAGCAGCACCAGCAGGTTGTCGTTGGAGTTCTGATCGGCGTCCGCGTGGTTGGTGTAACAGACGTCCACGCCGGTCGGCACGCCCATCAGCTTGCCGACGAAATGGTCCTCCAGGCCTGCGCGGGTGATCTGCACCGAGTCGGCCAGGTACTCCGGCCCGATGAAGCCGACCACCGAGTTGACCAGGAACGGGTCGTAGAGCCGGGCCACCGCCTGCGCCCGCGCCTCCAGGGTGAGCTGGTCGACGCCGTGGTGGGCCT
Organism: Streptomyces sp. NPDC001093; assembly: GCF_040298985.1. NCBI lineage: Bacteria > Bacillati > Actinomycetota > Actinomycetes > Kitasatosporales > Streptomycetaceae > Streptomyces > Streptomyces sp. NPDC001093. The sequence continues at coordinate 5,219 of NZ_JBEPBF010000025.1, forward strand.
CGGCGGAGAGCGCACTGCCCTGGCCGGTCTCGAAGTACATCACCTGCTCGCCGGCGAACTCGCCCGCCCGTTCGGCGTGGTGGGCGAGCACAGCTTCCCGGCCGCGGGCGAGCAGGCCGAGGTCGATGCCGAAACTCGCGTTGGCCGCCTCCGTCCCGGCGACCGACTGGAAGAGCAGGTCCACGGGTGCGCCCGCCTCCAGCGCGGCCAGCTGGGTCGTGATGTGCGCCAGCACGCAGGACTGGGTGGGGATGCCCAGCCGGGCGATCAGCTCGTGCACGGCGCGCAGCACCTCGCCGATCACCGGCACGGACTCGGTGGCCGGGTTGACGCCGATCATCGCGTCGCCACAGCCGAAGGCCAGGCCGTCCAGCGCGGACAGCATGATGCCGCGCACGCTGTCGGTGGGATGGTTGGGCTGGATACGAGAGCCGAAGACGCCCGCACCGCCCATGGTGTTACGGCAGCGGGTGGTACGGCGCAGCGGGGCGGCCGCCGCCACCAGGTCCAGATTGCTCATCAGCTTGGCGCAGGCGGCGGCGATCTCCGGGGTGATCGCCGCGCGCAGCCCGCCCGACCACCGCCGATGGAAGTCCGGCTCCAGGACCGACTCGCGCAGTTCACCCACGGTGAGCGAGGCGAGCTCCGCGAAGCGCGCCGGGTCGGCGGGCACGGAGACCGCCTCCGTCACGGCGTCCTCCACGACGGGAGTCGCGGCGATCTCGGCCAGCCGTACGTCGGCCAGGGCGAGCTTGGCCGCTACTCGCTCCCGCTCGCTGCGTGCGGCGAGTCCGGCGAGTTGGTCACCCGACTTCACCTCGTTCGCCTTGGCCAGCAGCTCGGGCAGCGTGGCGAATGTGAACCGCTCGCCACGCAGAGTGCCGCGGTAGACCATACTGTCAACCTCTCCGAACTCTCTTTGCGGTACGCATGAGGGGCTTTCAGCGCTCGTGGGACTCGGCCAGCACGGTGCTGCCGATCCGCTCGTAGCGCGCCCGGTCGGTGGACCGGAGCACCAGCGCCGTCACCGCGCCCAGCACGCCCACACCGATCACCAGGTAGGGGGTGAGGGTGTAGACGGGGCTGTTGGAGGCGGCGCCCGCCGCGAAGGAGAGGTTGCTGAACAGCAGGTAGACGACGTAGGCCATGCCCGCCGCGCCCACAGCCGGGCAGAGCAGGGTCCGCCACCAGCTACGGGTCTCCGGGTGGCGCTTGCCGCCGTGGAAGTACCAGATCACCGAGACGGAGCAGATCGCCTGGACGATGAGGATCCCCATCGTGCCCATGATCGCCAGCAGGCCGAACTCGTAGTAGTACGGCACGTCCGGCGCGGCTTTACTGGGGGCTTGGAAGAGGAAGAAGTACAAGGTGATGAGCAGGGTGATCACGGACTGCACGATCGAGGCGACCCACGGGGACTTGTGCTTGTCGTGGGTGGCGCCGAGCGGGGTGACGGCCTTGTGCAGGCCCTCGCGGCCGATCGCGTAGAGGTAGCGGGAGGCCGAGTTGTGGAAGGCCAGTGCGCAGGCGAAGGAGCCGGTGACAGTCAGGACCTGGTAGAGGTCCTTGGCCCAGACGCCAACGAACTTCTGGGTGATGCCGAAGAAGAGATCGAAGGGGTTGCCGGTACCGCCCTGGGCGATGGTGACGGCGTTGTGCGCGCCGTTGCCCGCGATGGTCATCCAGGAGACGAAGGTGTAGAGCGCGCCGAGCGCGATGACGACGAGCAGGGTGGCGCGCGGGATGATCCGGGTCGGGTTGCGGGACTCCTCGCCGTAGACCGCGGTGGTCTCGAAGCCCACCCACGACCAGAAACCGAAGAACAGACCGATCGCCACGCTGCCGCCGGCCACCGCGGTGAAACCGCCTGCCGGGTCGAGGGAGCCGGTCATCAGCCCGTCGGGGCCGCCGCCGTGGAAGAGCACCGAGCCGCCCATCAGCAGCAGGATCAGTACCTCGGCGACCAGGAAGACGCCCAGCACCTTCCCGGAGAGCTCGATGTCGAAGTAGCCGAGTACTGCGATGGTGAGGATGCCGAAGAGCGCGTAGACGATCCAGCTCAGTTTCGGCCCGCCGAAGGTCTCCACGTCCGTCTTGAAGAAGGACGCGAAGATCCCGATCAGCGAACCCTCGAAGACCACGTAGGCAAGGGTCGCGATGAGGCCGCTGGCCAGCCCGGCGACCCGGCCCAGGCCGCGGGTGATGAAACCGTAGAAGGCGCCGGTGGCGGTGATGTGCCGGGCCATCGCGGAGTAGCCGATGGTGAAGATCACCAGAACGGCGGTGCAGAAGATGAAGGTGGCCGGGGTCCCCGTGCCGGCTCCGGAGCCTATCGCTATGGGCACGTTGCCCGTCATGGCGGTGATGGGAGCGGCGGTGGCCAGCACGGTGAAGACGACGCCCCACATGCCCAGCGCCCCGGTGCGCAGGCGCTTGGGCTCGGGAGTGGCGCCCGTGCCGGGACCGCCGAGAGGCGTGTGGGCGGATTCTGTAGTAGTCACGCGATCTGGCTCCGGATGTTGCGGGATGTTGCGCTGGACGGTGTAAGTGCCCGATCGTCGCGAACCCTCTTTACGGAATGCGGCGGCCGCCGTTTCGTCCTCGTTAAGCAGGGCGAAAGAGACATATCTCATGCCATTCGTGGCCGCGTAGGCCGTAGTGAGGAAGTCCTGCGACACCTCCGCGAGCCGTAATTGCGTCGGGGGCGGTTCGCGTTGAGGGCCCGCGATCACGCCGGCGGCAGAGCCGCCGCGTGCGGAAGACGGGGCCGCTGAAGCCTGTGTGGCTATGTGTGCCGGATCAGACGGCGACGTTGGGCTCGAGCCGTCCGGTGAGCCGCTCAACCCGCCCCAGCTGGGTCCCCGCCCTGGCCATGGTGGGAGCGAGCACACTGCCCGCTCCAGCGAGTACGGCGCCCTGCGGGCGAGGCCCATGGACGTGACCGGGTGCAGCGCCCGTGTGACGGTGAAGCGCATCGAAAGCCTGACGGCCGTAGACCACCCCGCCGGCGTCAGGCACTGTCCCGGAACGCTGCAACTCTTCCAGCTCACGCGAACGGCCGGCGCCACGGTGCAGGCTACGAGGGTGAGACGCAGAGAACCGCCCGAGGTCGTCATCGAGTACGTCTTCGTGGATGGACCCGAAGGTGAGCAGCTGGCGATCAAGCAGGGCGAAGCCATCCGTGATGTCCTCGCGTGGCTGTACACGCACCCCGGCTGTGCGGAGCGCAACAGGGAACCAGACGGCACCTTCTCCGGGCATGGAGGCCGGCCTTGCCGTCGGGCTCACGGCGTTTGTTCCCTGACAGGTGAGCACCCTTGGAGGAGCGGCGTAGCGCGGTAACAACAGGACGAGCGGTTCCCCTCCGTCACTGTGGCACGGTCATGGACTTCGTCGGCCCGGGCCAGTCGGCAGGCCCACCACCCAGTCCCGAGACGAGGCACCTGCCCCGGTTCCCCATTCGACTCGCGCCGGACCAACGCCTACGATCTGAGCAACGGAGTCGTAAAGGCCTCCGACTTGACCTCCTCGGCGGTTACGCGGTGGCCGGCGGTCTCCAGCGGGGCTGCGGTCCGGTCCACGACGTCGAGGACAGTGACGCCGGGTGCGAGTTCGACCAGCCGTAGACCGTCGGCCGTGACGTCTATGACGGCGAGGTCCGTGATGATCCGGTCGACGACACCCAAGCCGGTGGCAGGCAGCGTGAGTTCCCGGACGATTTTGGGGCTGCCGTCCTTCGCGGTGTGCTCCATCACCACCAGCAGGCGACGGGCGCCGTGCACCAAGTCCATGGCGCCGCCCATGCCTTTGACGAGCTTGCCCGGGATCGCCCAGTTCGCGAGGTCACCGGCGGCGGAGACCTGCATGGCGCCGAGCACCGACACGTCGATACGGCCGCTCCTGATAATCCCGAAGGAGAACGCCGAGTCGAAGTAGGAGGCCCCGGCGCGCACGGTCACGGTCTCCTTGCCGGCGTTGACCAGGTCCGGATCGACTGCGTCGTCGTACGGATAGGGGCCGGTGCCCAGAATCCCGTTCTCCGAGTGCAGGATCACCTCGACCTCGGGCGGGAGATGGTTCGGGATGAGGGTCGGCAGGCCGATGCCAAGGTTGACGTACTGACCGTCGCGCAGTTCGCGGGCGGCCCGGGCAGCGAGCTGGTCACGATCGAGCGGCATCGCTACTCCTTTCCGAGTCCGGCGGCCGACGTACGGACGGTACGGCGTTCGATCCGCTTGTCCGCTGGGTCGGCTGCGACGATCCGGTCGACGTAGACACCTGGAAGGTGGATGGCGTCCGGCGAAATCTCGCCGGGGTCGACAATGCGTTCCGCCTCAACCAGGGTGATTCGGCCGGACATGGCGCACAGCGGGTTGAAGTTGCGGGCGGCGGCGTGGAAGACGCAGTTGCCGTGGCGGTCGGCGATCTCGGCGCGCACCAGCCCGAAGTCGGCGGTGATGGCCTCCTCCAGGACGTGGCGGCGCCCGGCGAACTCGCGTACTTCCTTGGGCGGTGAGGCCACCGCCACCGAGCCGTCGGGCGAGTACCGCCACGGCAGTCCGCCCAACTCGACCTGGGTGCCGGTGCCTGCCGGGGTGTAGAACGCCGGGATGCCGCTGCCCCCGGCCCGCAGCCGCTCGGCCAGGGTGCCCTGCGGCGTCAACTCCACTTCGAGTTCGCCGGACAGGTACTGCCGGGCGAACTCCTTGTTCTCGCCCACGTAGCTCGACGTCATACGAGCGATGCGCCCGGCCCGCAGCAACAGGCCGAGGCCCCAGTCGTCGACGCCGCAGTTGTTCGACGCCACCCGCAGCCCGGTCGTTCCCGCCAGGAACAGGGCAGCGATCAACGTCGAGGGGATGCCACACAGCCCGAACCCTCCGACGGCCAGTAGTGCGCCATCTGGTATGTCGGCCACAGCCTGCGCGGCCGAGTCCACCACCTTGTCCATACTTGACCCTTCGCTTGTCCCTGGTTGCGGCGAGCCGGACCCAGGGTGTTGACAGTTGCCGGCCGGCCGCACGGAAACCGCGACAGACTTGCCGCCCGTGTCCGCGACCGACGCCCCCAGCACAACCGCGGAGCAAGGCCTGTCTGCTCCGGCGTGGCGATCACGACTCACACGTGGAACGCACCGAGGGGGCAGCGGTGAGCCTGGCCACGCCCACCCCGAACAGGCGGCGCTTTTCGATGCCCACGGACCCACCGCGGCCGGCCTTCGGAATTCCGCCAACGCCGGATGCGGCGACGAGAGGTGGGCTACGGGTGCGGGCCGGTGGCCCCTGAGAGAGGCGGCCTCCGAGGGCGGGGAGGAGGCCGCACAGACACATGCTGGTGGTCATGCTGCCCGGGCGCCTGCCGAGTGCCCGTTCCTGGCGGGCCGCTCGTGACCGGCGAGCGCCAGCCGCCCGGGCAGCGGGTCATCGCAACCGCTGGACGGGCCGCGAAGGCTCGACCCGGGCTTCGACAGCTCCCAAGTGCTCGATCGCCAACCGGACCTCGTCGCCTGCCCGCAGCCATGGGAAGCGTTCTGAGCCGTGGACTGCGGACAGCTCCAGTACGCAGCCGGTACCGACAGTGCCGGACCCGATCACGTCGCCCGGGAGGAGACGGGTGCCGCGCGAGGCATACGCGACCATCTCCTCGAAAGACCAGGACAGATCCGCCAGGTTGCCCGACGAATACAGCGTTCCGTTGACGTGTGCGCTCATCTCCAGTTCGTAGCCTCGCCCGGACCGCCGCTCGGTCAGTTCGTCAGCGGTCAGCAGGAACGGCCCGAAGGACGTGGCCGAGTCCTTCCCCTTCGCAGGCCCGAGTCCCACTTCCGTCTCGTGCGTCTGGAGATCGCGTGCACTCCAGTCGCACAGGACCATGAATCCGGCGATGTGCGCGGCGGCCTCGGCCGGGGCGATGTCCGACCCCGGCTTGCCGATGACCGCGGCGATTTCCAGTTCGTAGTCGAACTGCTCCGATCCTGGGGAGATCTCCACGGGGTCACGGTGCCCCCGGACGGACGCGGGGTTGGTGAAGTAGAAAGTCGGCTGTTCGTACCAGACGGGGCTGACCTTGCGCCCCAGGGCGCCGTACGCCGTCACCACGTGGTTCTCGAACGACATGAAGTCGCGGATGGACGGCGGCATCGGAACCGGGGCACGGAGCACCGCCTCAGCGGCGAGCAGCACCTCGCCGGGATCGCTGAGCAGCATGTGTCCGGCCTCGGCCATGCCGTCGCCGGGCAGCGCGAGCAGGTCGATCAGCCGCGCTGGACTTGTACTGCCGAGCAGCCGGTCGCCGTTCAGCACTCCTACATGTTCCGTACCGTCGGACGGCGAAAGATAGGTCACCCAGCGCATGGGGAGCCTCCTGGGGTACCGGTTTCCGTCGATCGGCTGGGCGTTACCACGGCGCCGCTCGCGACAAGCCTCTGGATGTGCTCGTCGTCGTAGCCGAGTTCCTTGAGCACTTCCGTGTTGTGCTCACCCTGGAGGGCGGGCACCTGGGGGGCCGTTGTGCCGTCGTGCAGACTGAAGTGCCACGGCGGGCCGGGGATGTTGATCGTCCCGCCGACGCGGTCCGGCACCTTCCTTACCACGCCCCACTGCTGGGCCCATTCGGTCTCGCAGAACTCCGCGATATCGCGCAGCTGCCCCATGGCGATCTTCGCCTCGTCGAACTGTGCGTCAAGGGAGCCCATGTCCTCGAAGCTGTCGATCCAGTCCTGCACCAGGGTGTGCAGCTCGTCCAGGTTCGCCAGCCGCAGTTCGGGCGTGGCGAATCTGGGGTCGTCGGCGAGGTCGGGCCGGCGCATCGCCGCCAGGTAGAAGGGGAATGTCAGGCTGCCGACGAGACTCACCGGCACGACGAAGTCCTTGCCGTCGGGGCCCGTGAAGAACGAGCAGTCCGTGGCTCCCAGGATCGGCGGTTCGGCTCCCATGTCGATGCCGGACAGGTCGACGTGCGTTCGCTCGTTTATCGAGGTCATCACGGCAGCCATCGCCACGTCGATGTACTGGCCCACACCGGTGGCCTCGCGGTGTCGCAGCGCTGCCAGCACGGCGATCGTCGCGTGCAGACCGGCGTAGACATCCGCATGAGACAGCGCGTCGGAGTGGCGTTGCCGGCCCTCGACGCCGAACTGACTGAGGGTGTTGGCGGTGATGCCCACCTCCGCCTGCACGGTCGGCGCGTAAGCCATGCGCGTACGCCAGGGGCCCTGTTGTCCGTATCCGCTGACCGACACGTACACCACGGAGGGATTGCGCTTCGAGACGGCCTCGTAGTCCAGGCCGAAGGAGGCCAGGGCGCCGGGCCGGAAGTTCTCCACGATGACATCGGCGGTGTCGCACAGGCGGAGCACGAGCTCGCGGGCTTCGGGAACGTTCAGGTCCACGCTGATGTTGCGCTTGCCGGCGTTCTGCTGTGCGTAGTAGCCGGTGACCGCTCCCTGTTGGGGGAAGGCCAGGCGCGTCAGGTCACCGCGGGGAGGTTCGATCTTGATGACCTCGGCGCCGAGGTCCAACAGGTGTTTCGCGCAGTGCGGTCCCGCCAGCACGCGGGAGAAGTCGATGACCCGCACTCCTTCCAGGGGAAGCGTCATGACGTCACCGTCCTTCGAAGCGTGCGGCGCCGGGACCGTTCACCTCGATGGAGGCCAGTCCCTCCTTGAGGTCCCGGGACTTCCAGAATTCCTTCTGCAGGTCCTTCATCGCATCGTCGGTCGCGCGTACCCCGTGCTCGACGGCGTAGGAGACGATCGCCTTGGTCGACGCGTGTGCGAGGGTCGGGCCGTTGGCGAGCTCGTGGGCCAGGGTGAGGCTGACGGCGGTCAGCTTGTCGTCCGCCACCACACGGTTGAAGATGTTCCAGCGCTCCAGAATCCTGGCATCGTAGCGTCGGGCCAGGAGGGCCATCTCCTTCGCCCGGGCCGCACCCGCACGCTGGGTGACCCGCTGGATCGCACCCATCAACGGATTCATGCCGATGGTCGCCTCGACGCTCCCGATCTTCGCGGACTCCGCCGCGACAACCAGGTCGCAGGCGAGCGCGATCTCGAAACCGCCGCCGACGCAGACGCCGTGAACCGCGGCCACGATCGGGATCGGCAGCTCGTCGAAGACCTTCAGGGCGCCGGCCAGGTCGAGGTCCGGAGCCACGCCCCGCTGGGCGCTCTGGAAGATCTTCAGGTCGGCGCCGGCGCAGAAGTTACGCAGCCCGCTGCGCAACAGCACAGCACGCGCCCCGCGCTCCTCCGCCCACCTCAGGCCGTGCAACAGGCCGTCCAGGAGTGCTTCGCCCAGGAAGTTGTGCGGTGCCGACTGCATGGTCAGCACGGCCACGTTGCCGTCCATCTGGCGGGCCACGGGGGGTGAGTTCACATCGGGAGCCGCCAGCGGGGCGATCTCACCGAGAGGGTCAACAACCTCGGTGTCCGTCACGTCTTTGTCAGTCACGTCGTCGTGCTCCCGTCCTGATCTTGCCCCGTCAAAGCGTCCGGGGCCGGTGAGACAGCCGGAACGTTATATGCCGACCATCATAGTCGTCAATGCAGGTAGAGCGGTCGAGCTGAAACCATCCACTTGGAATGCCGCACCTGCTGGCATACAATGACTTCATGCCACGCCAAAGCTCCGCGAAGCAGCAGATGATCACCGCCGCCCGCCGCCTCTTTCGCGAGCGCGGCTACCTCGGCACCTCTTTCGCCGACGTCCTGGCCGAGTCGGGCGCGCCGCGCGGTTCGGTCTACTTCCACTTTCCTGACGGGAAGGAGGAGCTCGCCGCAGAGGTCGCCATCGCCCACGCTGCCGAGTCGGTCGCGGTGATCAACCGGCTGACCGACCGGGAACCGAGCGCGTCCGCCCTGCTCAGAGCCTTCGTCGCGCATTTCCGCGACGAGATCGTCAGCAGCGGCTACCAGGAGGGGTGCGCAGTGGCTCCCATCATCTTGGAGGTGGCCGGTGAAACGCCGCGCCTCGCCGCGGTCACCCGCCGGGGTTTCCAGGACATGATCACCACATTGGCCGCGCGCCTCGTGGACAAGGGGCTGGAGTCGGACCGCGCCCGTGACCTGGCAACACTGGCCGTGACCGGAATGGAAGGGGCACTCGTCGTCAGCCGAGCCCTGCAGAGCCCCGAACCCTTCGAGGCGCTGGCGGTCCGACTCTCCGAAGCCGCCGAACCGGATCCCACCCTTTCCGCCTGAGCGGCGGACCCGGGTGTGCGAGCGAGGTGGGCAGCCGCCCGGGCACCCTGGAGTGGAGAAGGTTGTCGTGATGCTGCCGGTGTCACCAGCCGGACCGGCGTGGGGACGCGAAAGGAGACCACGCCCACCGTCCGTCGGTCGAGCGTCGTGCGGCTCCCTGGAGGAGGGCACCGGTCGTCAGCGACGGTGTCCCGGCGGTCGGCCACGGGCTGGTCTCCGCCACAACAGCTGACTTCGATGATCACGGCGCTGTGCGTCGCACTGGTTCCGATGGAATTCCCGACCTGCGCCACGCTTACGAATAGAGGTCGTTTCGTGAAGGTTCTCATTGTCGGCGCAGGGGCCACAGGAGGCTATTTCGGTCTGCGGCTGGCGCAGGCCGGCCGGGACGTGACGTTCCTGGTGCGGCCGAAGCGGGCAGCCGCCTTGCGCGAACGAGGGTTGAGACTGGTCGGCCTCGGCCACGAGGAAGTGGTCACGCCGCAACTTGTGACAGCGGCGGAACTCGACACTCAGTACGACGTAGTGCTGCTGTCCGTCAAGGCGACCGGGCTCAGCCAGGCCATGGACGACCTTGCACACGCAATCGGGCCCACGACCGTGATCGTCCCCTTCCTCAACGGGATGGCACACCTGGACCTGCTCAACGAGCGGTTCGGCAAAGAAGCGGTGCTCGGTGGCGTGGTGAAGGTGGTCACCTCGCTCAATGCGGACGGCGACATCGTGCAGTCGGCACCGCTTGCGACGTTCGAACTGGGCGAGCAGGAGGGCGGGACGAGCGCACGGACGAAGGAACTCACGGCACTACTGGACGTGCCGGGGTACGAGTTCGCGGTGAATCCTGCCATTGTGCCTGCCATGTGGCACAAGTGGGTGTTCATCGCGAGCGTCGGCGCGGTGACCTGCCTGATGGGCGGCACCGTCGGTGAGGTCGTGGCTGCCGGAGGGAGCTCCTTCTCCCGGGCTGTCGTCGCCGAGGCGGCGGCGGTGTCGGCCGCGGCGGGCTTCCCCGTGCCCGATGTGACACCGATCGAGACGGCAGTGACCCAGGCAGGTTCGTCGCTGACGTCGTCGCTGTACCGGGACATGACCGCCGGCCACTCGACCGAGGGCGAGCAGATCCTCGGCGACCTGGTCGACCGGGCCCTCCGCCACGACCTGGCCACCCCCTTGCTCAACGCCGCACGGCTGCGCCTGCGCGTGCACGAACAGCAGCGTGCGTGACCCGGTTCGTCCCACCAAACCTCGGGCAATGCAGGGCACCGGGACAGGACTCCCAAGCGACGGCGCCGGATCGACCCGGCCCTGCACGCCCATCGCCGTGAAAGCCGGCCATGGCGTCTCCACTCACCGGTCGACGCCCAGTCAAGCCGCTCGGTGCGGACACCGAGTATTTCCGGGGTGGGCACCGACCAGGTGACGGCTGCTTCTGCAGCGGCGAGGCTCGACGGCCGTGAAAGTGCAGTCGCCCTGAATCTGCGGTTCGCCCTTGGAGTGGCCGCTGAAAAGGCCCACCGGCATCTCCCGGAGCAACGTCTCACGGGTCTGAACCGACCTCAGCTGGCAGCTGATCGCCGTCCGCACGAGCCGATGGGCCTCATGCGCTGAGCCGCGTTCTTCGAGTTCCAGGTCCCCGGCATTCCTCGGTGCGTCGTGCATCACGACAACGGACCGCTCGTCGCGCTGCCATTACATGCGGCCACCAGCCCGGTGACCTGGCCATTACCTCCAATGAGTTAGCCGGTCGCCCGAGGCCGGTGACGATCGGCTGTGGTCGCGCTGGTTGCTGTACTCCGCTGCGGTGCGGCAGAAGTTGATCGCCTTCTCGCACGCCCGCCGCGAGCCCTCCCGATGTCCCGCCGCCACGGCAGGGGGTGCGCGCCTACCTCGTTCGGTTCGTTGCTCAACTGAAGGGGAGGCGCCTTTCTTTGGGGCGGCCGGACGGCTGCCCACCGCGATCGGGGGTCCGGGTCGGGCGGTCAGGTGGAAAGGGCGGGTGCGGCTTCGGCAGCTTCGGTGAGTCGGGCCGCCAGTGCCTCGAAGGGTCCGGGGTCCTCCAGGGCTCGGCTGACGACGAGACCCCCTTCCCTTCCGGTCACGGCCAGTGCTGCCGGTTCCTGAGCGCTTTCGGGCTGCAGTCCTTTGTCCACGTGGCGCGCTGCCATGGTGGTGATCATGTCTTGGAAGCCCCGGCGGGTGACCGCGGCCAGGCGCGGGGTTGAACCGCCCACCTCCAGAACGATGGGGCCACCGGGCACCCCTTGCAGTAGCCGCTGGCCACGATCTCGTCGCGAAAATGCGCGACGAAGCCTGCGAGGAAGGCGGACGCGCTCGACTCTCGGTTGGCCAGCCGGTTGATCAGTGCGACCGACTCGGCAGTGTGAGCGATGTCGACCTCGGCGGCAAGCTCCTCCTTCCCGCCCGGGAAGTGGAAGTAGACCGAACCGCGAGGCGCTCCGGACTCGGCCAGGACGTCGGCGACCGACGTGCCGAGGTAGCCGCGTTCACGGAAGAGGCGTCGGGCGGCGGTGATCATCTGTTGCTTCGCGGAGCTTTGGCGTGGCATGACGCGGTTATATGTCGTTGGGTATAGCAACCTCACCTATTCAGTCCAAACCGATCTCCCTACCTGCATTGACAACTATGATGGTCGACATATAACGTTCTGAGTGTTGAACCAGCCTCGGGCCTTCGGGGAAGTGCGATGCAGGACGAGGGTGCGACCACGTCACCGATCCAGTCGTGACGGAGGCAGAGGCGGTTGACCTGGTCGGCGAGATCGTCCCGACGGCGGCTCCCGACGTGAAATGATCGAAATCACCTCTCACATGGGAGTAGGTAGTCATGTCAGATCACACGACGTTGACACCCTTTGATGGCGTACTCGTCACGATCCGCTCGGAAAAGTCCTTCTTCGAGGTCACCAAGGCCATCGAGTCGAGCTTGCAGCGCTTTACGCCGTCGAAGTTGATGGAATACGTGACACATGCAGATCGCGAGGGACTGGAGGCCTACGTTGCAGAGGTCTCGGCGCCCAGCAAGTTCTCCATTTTCTGGGAATTCGAGCAGGGCTCAACCATGAGGCTGGCTGGAATCCCCATCGAGTCCAAGTTCTACCTGGTCGGTAACGCTGTCATTGCCCGAGGCCTGTTCCAGCACACTGCAGCCGCCGGCCTTGGGGCGCCCGTGCGTATCTGCGTCTCCCAGCGCGATGGTGAGCAGACACGCATCGACATGGACCTGCCTTCCGCGTTCTTCGGAAAGTTCCCCGAAATGCGCGAGTCGGACGTTCCCGAGCTTCTGGACGCCGAGATGGTCAAGGTCTTCGAGGACGCCGCCGCCTAAAACAAGCTGCGAGAGCCGGACGGCTGCACCGCCCGGCTCTCGCAACTGTCCGTCTCGGCCGGAGGCGTCGGGCTCCTCTCGGTTGTTTCCGCTCGTTCGACCTGTCGTGCAAACACTGGCACGGCCCGGCTATTACGACACCCCCGCCCAGGCTGCAGAGCGACTCCAGTAGGGCCCCTTGCCCACCGGCGCCGACAACAGGCGTGAACTTTTACGGCTTTACCCAGTGAGCTGATCGCGCTGATCAACCGGCTGTCACCTGAGCGCCGCGTGCTCACCGGCCCAGGCCAAACCCTGGCGTCAGCACCACGCCATTCCACGCATCAAATCCGGCAGCCCCTTGTGGTGTCGGGTTCACCCGAATTCCGGGAACCCCCGCTTTACGTCGATGAGTAGATACACCAGCGCCGAGGTATAGCGATCGCTTTACCTGGTCGGGGTCGTGCCCTCAGAGCCCGGTGACACCTGCGCCGAGCCCCCGCACCCTCGCCGGGGCCAGTCGCCCCCATCCCACCGGAGAGAACCACCGACATGCACATCCAGCATCTGCGCCCGGCGAGGCGAATATCGCGCCCGGTCGGCTTCTGGCTTCTGGCCGCCACGTTCCTTGCGTTCTTTGCCGCGAACAGCGCGCTTTCCCCGCTCTTGGTGGTGTATCAGCACCGCTGGGGCTTCTCGCCGACTACGCTCACCACGATCTTCGCGGTCTATGCCCTGGCCCTGCTGGTTGCGCTGCTGACCGTCGGAGGACTCTCCGACTACATCGGCAGGCGGCCCGTGCTCGCCGCCGCGCTGATCGTCGAGGCCGCGTCCATGGCCGTGTTCCTCATCGCCGACAATATTGGGCTGCTGCTGGTGGCGCGCATCCTGCAGGGGCTGGGGATGGGTGCGGCGATGGGGGCCATCACCGCCGGGCTGGTGGATCTGCAGCCGTCACCCACGTCACGCCTCGCCTCGGTGCTGAACAGCGCCGCCCCGGCCGCCGGGCTGGCCCTCGGGGCGCTGGGCACCGGACTGCTGGTGCAGTACGCCCCCGCCCCCACGACGCTGGTCTTCGTGCTGCTGATCGCCGGCTTCCTGGTGCTGACCGCGGCGGTGTTCCTCCTGCCCGAGCCGATCACGGCTCGGCCGGGCGCCTGGGCCTCGCTGCGGCCGCAACTGGCCGTGCCCTCCCAGGTGCGCCGGGCCTTCCTGGCGACCACGCCCTGCCTCATCGCCACCTGGGCGATCACTGGGTTCTACCTCTCGCTCGGCCCCTCGCTGGCCGTAGGGGTCCTGCACATCGGCAGCCATCTGGTCGGTGCCCTGGCGCTGGCCACGTTCTACAGCGCGGGAACCGTCGCCTCACTGCTGGGGCGCAACCTGGCGCCGCAGCGGGTGATGGCCGCCGGGTGCGTGGCCCTCGCCGCAGGGACCGCTCTGACCCTGCTCGCCCTCGTCGGACCTTCGACGCCGCTGTTCTTCCTCGGGACCGCCCTCGCCGGCGTCGGCTGGGGCAGCTCCCTCCTGGGCTCCTTCGGCTCGCTTGCGGCACTGGCCGGTCCCACTGAACGGGCGAAGCTGTTCGCCTCCGTCTACGTCGTCAGCTACCTCGCCTTCAGCCTCCCCGCCGTGGTGGCCGGGCTGGCCATCCCGTCTCTCGGCCTGCGCGTCACGACGATGTGGTACGGCGCCATGGTGATTGTGCTGGCACTGCTGGCGGTCGCCGGAGCCGCCGTCCGCAGGCGCGCAGCCAGGCCCTTGGCGGCACCGGCCTCTTCCGACGCCCTGGCCACCGTCGGCCCTTCCCACCCGGACGCGGCCAAGACCGCCCGGAGCCAGTAGGGCGCAGCGCCCGGTCCGTCGGGGACCTGGTCGCGACCCGTTGCAGCCCCGCCCCCGGGACCATAGGAGGGCCACGGCTCCGAGGGGGTGATGCCGGCCTGGTCGAGGCGAGCGCCTCGCCGGGATGCTCCCGGGCCATCGACAAGTCCGAGGAAGGACAGCGCCGTCGATCGGAGTGCGGGTCAGGAAGAGCCGCGAGAGCATCCCGGCACCGGCATGGCGCGTCCATCGCTGTGCGAGTCAAGAAGCCCGGGACATCCGATACTTCAGATACTCACTGTCCGAGTGATGCACCAGCTCGCCCGGCTGGATCGGACTTCCGGCGCGGTAGCGCTGCCAGATGGCCATCTCCAGTGCGGACAGAACCAGTTCGGTCTGCTTGGTCAGTGCCGTGGACCATCCGGCGATGCGCCGGGAGAACGTGTCGACGACGAACGCGACGTAGACGGTACCGGCCCAGGCCACGACGTGCGTGAGGTCGGCGACCCAGCAGCGGTTCGTCGCCGTGGCGTACGAAGTCGCGGGCCACCAGGTCCGGCGCGCGCACCGCCTGCTGGTCGGCGACGGTGGTGTTGATCTTCTTGCCTCGCACGGCTCCGGACAGGCCCTCGGACTTGCGCGTGTGATCGACAATCGGTTGCCTTCTGGCGGGCCGCCGATGCCTTCCATGCTCTCCTCAACAACCGTCACCGACGTCGGCATCCTTGCGCTTCCGGACGGAAAGCCGCCTGCGCGTGGTGCCGGGTAATGCACCGCGATGGACATGACGATCGCCTTGGCCGATGACGGAGTCAGCATCGCTGAAGCCCGCCACCGAGCCGCCGCTTTCCCTCGCGGCCACCCGGCTGCGGTCTTTGAGCGGATCGTGGGCCTGACCCGGCTGGTGATCAGCGAGCTGGTCACCAAACAAGTACGTGCCCGGCCCCGTCCTTGTGCAGCTGTGCTTGGTCGTCGGGGAGGTAAGGGGCACGGGCTGGGACACTGATCCCCTGCTGCCGACAGCCTGGCGGTCACGTCTCGCAGGATCTCCAGTCGGAGATCGGTCCTGATCTGGGCCTCGGCACGGGGTTGTGGCGGTGGACGTACGCAGCTTGGGACGCCGTTCAGCGTGGGCAAGCACCGGGCCGTTCCCACCGAGGAGTGCTGTACGGGAAGCGGGGACCGCCATTCGAGTGAGCACTCTTCCTGATGTACCTGCGGTAGAAGCAGACGCACACTCCATGGAGAAAAACTGTCATGGCGACAGTAGACATTCTGCCGTCACAGGGTTAGCGTTGTCTTCGTACCCAGAAGTCGAAGTGAACACAGCAGGCACGAACTGCTGTGCAGGTAGACCAGAAGGACACGGCCTCAGCGGGGCTGTGAGCAGCACCCGCGGTATCCGCGTAATCGAAAGGTAGGAGCAGAACGCCATCAGGATCGCCCGGGCGAGGAAGTAGTTCGCCCGGGTACCGCAAGGCCCCGGATTGGAAGGTGGTCCCCGGTCACGCATTCGCGATCCCCGCAACCCCGCCCTCCCAGGCGGCACCTGCGGAAAGAGAAGGCCGGCGCAGCGCGCCGGTAGATGGTGTTGTAATAGAGGGGGGCCGGGGGGCGGCTGGGGGCCCGGGCCCCCCCCCCCGCCCCCCACAAAAT
>NZ_JBEPBF010000025.1:21231-98781 GCF_040298985.1 Streptomyces sp. NPDC001093
CGCCCCCGCCGTCCTAGCCGCGCGGGGCCCGCCCGGGGTGTGCTTTGTCTTCACCGGGGGGGCCCGGTTGGCTTTTCCCGCCCCCCCCCCCCCCCGACGCGTCCCCGAAAGAAGAGGTCTATGCCGCCTGCCGGTTCCCGTCCCGTCGGCCCTCTCGACGATGACGACTACCCCGCCTACACCATGGGCCGGGCCGCCGAGATGCTCGGCACCACCCCTGCCTTCCTCCGTGCCCTCGGAGAACACCGCTTGATCACCCCGCTGCGCTCCGATGGCGGCCATCGCCGCTACTCCCGGTACCAGCTGCGCATCGCCGCCCGCGCCCGCGAACTCGTCGACCGGGGCACCGCCATAGAGGCCGCCTGCCGCATCGTCATCCTCGAAGACCAGTTCGAAGGGGCGCAGCGCATCAACGAGCAACTGCGCGCCGAGGGCGGCAAGCCTCAGCCGAAGACATCAGCCTGATCAGAACGCTGGAACCCGAGGCAACCGATGCACTGCCGACGGACGAGGCCGTCGAGGGACCGCAGCGCCGTTTCGCAGCTCAGGCGGGCTCAACGCGTCAACCGGACTCCACGCAAAAAGAGAACCGCCAGCGAGCGTGACGTATGTAGTGGGTGACGAGGGGCGAACCCGGGGGAGAAGGAGCGGCAACCGATAGGAGGTCGCCATGGGTGGCGGGGATCTGGAACCTGGGGCAGCCTCTGGCCGCCGCTGAGGCGGCACCGCCCGGGAAGTCCGTCGCGGGCGGGGCCGCGGCCGGAACCGACCGTGCTGCTGGGCTGTGGTTCAGGCGTCGATGATGACGGGGATGATGAGGGGCTTGCGGCGGTGGGTGCGGAACGCCCAGTTCGCCACGGCGCGGGCGAGGAGTTGTTCGAGTTGGCGTGCGTCCCCGACGCCTTCCTCGGCTGCGGTGGCCAGGGTCTTCTCGATGACGGGGATGACCGGCTCGAAGGTGGCGTCGTCGTGGACGAAGCCGCGGGCCAGGAAGTCGGGGGCCTCGGCGAGGGCGCCGGTGTCCGCGTCGACGATCGCCACCACCGTGACCACGCCTTCGGCGGCGAGGGTGAGGCGGTCCTTGAGGGACGCTTCGGTGGCGCCGCCGACTTCCATGCCGTCCACGTAGACGTTGCCGGCGGGGACCTTGCCGGTGATGGAGGCGCGCCCGTCGACGAGGTCGACGACGACGCCGTCCTCGGCGATGACGACCCGGTCGGGGTCGACACCGGTACGGATGGCGAGGTCGGCGTTGGCCCGCAGGTGGCGCCATTCGCCGTGCACGGGCATGACGTTGCGGGGTTTGACGATGTTGTAGCAGTAGACGAGTTCGCCGGCGCTGGCGTGCCCGGAGACGTGCACCTTGGCGTTGCCCTTGTGGACGACGTGGGCGCCCCACCGGGTGAGTCCGTTGATCACCCGGTAGATGGCGTTCTCGTTGCCGGGGATGAGGGAGCTGGCGAGCAGGACGGTGTCGTCCTTGCCGATGCGGATCATGTGGTCGCGGTTGGCCATCCGTGACAGCGCTGCCATCGGTTCGCCCTGGGAGCCGGTGCACACCAGCGTGATCTTGTGGTCCGGGAGCTTCTCCAGCTCCTTCGTGCTCACGACCAGACCGGAGGGGACCTTCAGATAGCCCAGGTCACGGGCGATGCCCATGTTGCGGACCATCGACCGGCCGACGAAGGCGACCTTGCGGCCGTGCTGGTGGGCGGCGTCCAGGACCTGCTGGATGCGGTGCACGTGGCTGGCGAAGCTGGAGACGATGACCCGGCGCGGCGCGGTGCGCATCACCTGCTCGATCGCCGGGTTCAGCTCTCGCTCGGAGGTGGTGAAGCCGGGTACTTCGGCATTGGTGGAGTCGGTGAGGAACAGGTCCACGCCCTCCTCGCCGAGGCGGGCGAAGGCGCGCAGATCGGTGATGCGGTCGTCGAGAGGGAACTGGTCCATCTTGAAGTCGCCGGTGTGCAGCACCATCCCGGCCCGGGTGCGGATCGCGACCGCGAGGCTGTCGGGGATGGAGTGGTTGACCGCCACGAACTCGCAGTCGAAGGGCCCGAAGCCACGCCGGTCACCCTCCCGCACCCGCACCGTGCGCGGCCGGATGCCGTGTTCCTTGAGCTTGGCCTCCAGGAACGCCAGCGTCAGCTTGGATCCGACGACGGGAATGTCGGACCGCTCCCGCAGCAGGTACGGCACACCGCCGATGTGGTCCTCGTGGCCGTGGGTGAGGACCACGGCCACGATGTCGTCCAGCCGGTCCCGGATCGAGGTGAAGTCCGGCAGGATCACGTCCACGCCGGGCTGGGTCTCCTCCGGGAACAGCACGCCGCAGTCGACGATCAGCAGCTTGCCCGCATGCTCGAAGACGGTCATGTTGCGGCCGATCTCACCCAGGCCGCCCAGGGCGATGACCCGCAGCCCTCCTTCGGGAAGGGGCGGGGCGGCTTTCAGCTCGGGGTGCGGATGACTCATACCCTGACGGTACCCGGACAGCGGGACAGGGTGATCCATTGCCCGTGCGATCTCCTTCTCCCGACGGAGCGGGATACCCGCAGCGGGTGCCTCGGCACGACCGGATCACGCCGGCGACCGGGGACAGGCAGGGGTGAAAGCGGTACCACCTTCCGTGGCCGAACCGTTCGCCCGGTGCTGGAGAAGATCTCGTGCACCCTGTCGTGTCTTCCGGCGTTCGTCACCTCCCGGCGGGCCTCGGCGTTGGTCCACTCGAAGTGGTCGAGACGCGGGTGCCCACGGCGCTCACGAGCAAGCGGGCCGAGAGGGCCCCGGGGCAGCTTCCTTCGCCAGGCAGACAGATGGCAGTGTCCCCGAAGCGCTCGCCGCCCCCGCCCGCCATGCCGGAACCCGATGTGGTGCCCCATCGAACTCGACGACGAGGTCGCGCGGGGGGCGGCTCGGCCGTGGTCTCGAGCCGGTCCCGGGAAGTCGAAGGTGACGTCCGTGACTGCGAGGAGCAGCCCCGCACGACGTCCGGGTGGCGTGGAACTGCGACGCAGCCGCAGCGATACGCGAAGCCCCCGCCCGTGATCACACAGAAGAAACACGTCACCCGCTGAGAGCCAATACGACGGTCGGTACGCGAGTGATGGGACGCACGCCCGGCATTCGATCTGATGCGGTGCCAGGAGGCGTTCTCATGGACTAGCGGCGCTCATGAGCGGGCGGCTCGCGGGGTGATGTCGTTCGGCGCCGTTTGGTCCACGACTGGTCCGGGAGAGACCTCCTGGGGTGTCAGACAGTAGCGCGAAGGCTCCAGTTAATCACAGAGTGTAGCCGTTATTTCGGGTTGCCTGGAGTGCAACGATGCCTCCAGGCAACCGACTTCAGGCTCTAGAAGAAGCCAAGCTTCTGAGGGCTGTAAGAACAAAGAATGTTCTTCGTCTGCTGGTGGTGCCGCCAAGTTCAGCACCAAGCTGCTTCGCCTCAACAGCGCCCGGCTGCTCGCCGGCGCGGTCGGCATCGGGACGGCCTGCCTCCTGGTCGTAGACGACCTCGTGCCCTGCCCAGGACGAACGACCGAAACCGGCAGCGGACGTGACCGAGCGGAGCGACCACCGCGGAGATCGGGCACGCAAGGGGCAATGGCAAAGACCGGCCGACGAGTCCCTGTTACTTCACGTCAGCTGCGCCTCGTGTATGGCGCGATGAGCACGGCAGTCGCATCCGACCTGCTTCGAAGTTCTGTCAGTGTCCGGCTCGGAGACGAGTTGTCGCCAAGGGATTTCGGCAGCGCATCGTGGAACGCATACAGCGTCAGCAGGTACTGGTGGGTGCTGTTGGGGGGCGGGCACGGCCCGTCGTACGTTGCCTCGCCGAGGTCGTTGAGGAGTTCCCTCGCGCCGGGTGTCAGATGGTGCGCTTTCAGTTCCCGGGTCGCCGCCGGAATACCCACCTGTAGCCAATGGATCTTCTGATCCTGGACATCGACCATGGAAAGGGCGAGTTCGGCGGTCCCCGCCGGTGCATTCGCGATGGTGAGCCCGGGCGAGTAGTCATGGGGGCTGTCGCAGGACATCAGGGAATCGAAGGAACCCGAGAAGTTGAAGCCTTGTTCTCGTCCGAGCGTGAACGGACCGGTGGGCATTGTTGTTGTCCGGGTGACGGCCGGGGATGCACTCGTGGTTGTCCGGGCGTGACGTGACACGGCAGAGCACGCGGAGGTCCCCCCAAGGGTGGTGACGCAGGCAGCGCTCAAGGCAAGGAATCGAAGCCTCATACGGCCAGCCTATGTGTTCTATCCACCCGCGATTCCATAGCGGCCGCTTACGTATTTCTAACGGAGTTTCTCCGGTCGGGCGCGAGGAGAAGTCGTGTTCGCACGCCGGTGTCGTCCGATCCACCATGGGAAATGTGTGATTCGACCGCAGTGACCACACATGATGAGCTGCATCTGACGTGCTTCACGCGGTCGGCCGGTGTGAGCTGTTCTTGAACCTCACCCGCTAATAATTCGCCGCAGTCCGCGGAGCCCTGGAAATCGCGCGGTAACAGATGGCAGCGACATCTCTGCGGGGCGAGCCGGACGTACGATACCGGCCGACTGGGTAGGACGACGTCCCACCAACGGGACACCTTCGAACCCTCCGCGGCTACGGTAGTTCGAAGCCCGGGTTCATTCCGCCGAGCGCGTTCACGCACAGGCAATCCCGTTCCTCGGCGGTGGGCAGCGCGGCCACCGCGTCGAACAGCACGCCCCGCAACCGCTCCACGTTCGCCGCGAAGACCTTAAGCACCTCGTCGTGCGAGACGCCCTCCCCGGTCTCCGCGCCCGCGTCGAGGTCCGTGACCAGGGTCAACGATGTGTAGCACAACTCCAGTTCACGGGCGAGCGCGGCTTCGGGATGACCGGTCATGCCCACCACGGACCAGCCCTGCGCCCGGTGCCACAACGATTCTGCGCGGGTGGAGAACCGCGGCCCTTCGACGACGACCAGGGCGCCGCCGTCCACCGGCATCCAGTCCCGTCCGCGCGCGGCCTTGATCGCGACCGCCCGTCCGGCGGGGCAGTACGGGTCGGCCAGGGACACGTGCACCACGTTCGGCACGGTGCCGTCCGGGAGCGGCAGCCCGTCGAAGTACGTCTGCACCCGGGTCTTTGTGCGGTCCACCAGCTGGTCGGGAATCAGCAGTGTGCCCGGCCCGTACTCCGGGCGCAGTCCGCCCACCGCGCACGGGCCGAGAACCTGACGTACGCCGACGGAGCGCAGCGCCCACAGGTTGGCGCGGTAGTTGATGCGGTGCGGGGGCAGATGGTGGCCGCGGCCGTGGCGGGGGAGGAAGGCGACCTGTCGGCCGGCGATCGCGCCGAGGAAGAGGGAGTCGCTGGGTGCTCCGTACGGGGTGTCGACCTGGACCTCGGTCACCTCGTCGAGGAAGGAGTAGAAGCCGGACCCGCCGATGACACCGATCTCCGCGTTCGTCATGCCCAGCACGCTAGCCGCGCAGGCACGGTTCGAGATCACGGCATCGGGGAACGTCATGCTCTCGAAAGGAATTCGGCCGCCCGGATCGGGTGCCCATCGTTGGAGTCGGCAGTTCGGCAACGTGGGTACGCACTGATCTGGTCCGGGGCCAGGACCGCTGCGGGAAGGGCGGCCGTCGGAGCGGAGGCTACGGCGGCGCGGCGGTTCCCGGAAGGCACGCTCCCTCGGTCGAAAGCTGCGGGTGAGCAGTCGGAGGTCGACTTCGCGGCCGCGTGGCCGGCGCTGGCCGGGCAGCGACGCGTGTGCGTCCTCACGCTGTGACCGTCCTGCTCGGGCAAGGCTGTGCACCGGCCCGGCCGCCTCGCAGGAGGTGTTCCTGTAAGGCCCATGTGCAGGCTTCGAGGCGCTGGACGGCGTGACGGCCGTATTGCGAAGCGCGGACGCCGGACAGGTGCCCGGCCTCCGCCAAGTGC
Source organism: Streptomyces sp. NPDC001093 (assembly GCF_040298985.1). Taxonomy (NCBI): domain Bacteria; kingdom Bacillati; phylum Actinomycetota; class Actinomycetes; order Kitasatosporales; family Streptomycetaceae; genus Streptomyces; species Streptomyces sp. NPDC001093. The sequence goes on from NZ_JBEPBF010000025.1 coordinate 27,149, forward strand.
CTGTCACACGGGTGGTCAGGACTGCGACGGGTGGAGTCCCGCGGATGTTCGGCGTGCCCTGCGGCCGGGAGATGTCCCTGTTCCGTAAGGCGGTCGGACGTTCCATGGCGGCCTTCCTCCGGGTGGGATGGAAGGCATGACATCGCGTTTCCTTCCGCCTGTGTTCAAGGGCAGACTGCACGACGCCCGCACGGCAACCTCCATCGGGCGGTGGCTCGGCCTGGCGTTCACGGTGTGCTTCTGCACCGGCTTGATCAGCCACTTCACGCAGCACCCGCCGGGATGGCTCGCTAACGAGCTGCCCAGCCGTCCGGTGTGGGGATACCGGTTCACGCAGGGGCTCCATGTCGCGTCCGGTATCGCGGCGATCCCGTTGCTGCTCGCCAAGTTGTGGACGGTGTACCCCCGCCTGTTCGAGTGGCCCCCGGTGCGCTCGGTGCGGCACGCCCTGGAACGGGTGTCGGTGGCTGTCCTGGTCGCGGCCGCCCTCTTCGAGCTGGCGACCGGCCTGCTCAACACCGCCCAGTGGTACCCGTGGCCCTTCTCCTTCGTGGAGGTGCACTACGCCGTGGCCTGGCTGCTGACAGGAGCGCTGGTGCTCCACATCGCGGTCAAGGCACCTGAGATCGCGGCACACTGGAGCCGTCGCTCGGCGGGCACGCTGTCCCTGCCGGCCGAGGACGCCCCGGATCGGCGTTCCCTGCTCGCCGCGGTGGCGGCGGCGGTCGGCGCGGTCACCATCACCACGGTGGGGCAGTCCTTCACCCCGCTGAAGGACCTGACTCTTCTCGCACCCCGCCACCCCGACCATGGTCCCGAGGGGCTGCCGGTCAACCGGACTGCCGCGGCGGCCGGGGTCGGCCTGATCCACGCCGAGCGCTACCGCCTGACCGTCGCCGGACCGAGGTCCTACACACTCACGCTGGACGAGCTGCGCGCACTGCCCCAGCACGAGGTCGAGCTGCCGATCGCCTGCGTGGAGGGCTGGAGCAAGTCGGCGCACTGGACAGGTGTGCGCGTCATGGACCTGCTGGAGCGGGCGGGCGCCCCGGTCCACGCGCGGGTACGGGTGGTGTCGTTGCAGACCCGGGGCGGCTACCGGGTCTCCGAGATGGGTCACGAGCACGCCCGGGACCCGCTGACCTTGCTCGCACTGCGGCTGAACGGTGAGGAACTGTCGCCCGACCACGGATACCCGGTGCGCCTCATCGCTCCGAACCGTCCGGGTGTACTGCAGACCAAGTGGGTCGGCCGACTGGAGGTGCTGTCATGAGGGTCAAGGTGCTGCGACTGCTGGTGGGCGCCGCCGGGCTGGCGCTGATGGGTGTCGGCGCGTCCTTGCTGCTGGACAGACAGCAGGAGCTGATGGGTGTACTGGAGTGGCTCGGCGGGGCGGTCGTGTTGCACGACGCGCTGGTCGCGCCAGTGGTGCTGTTGCTCGGGCTGGTGCTGGTCCGTGGTGGGGTACGGGGGCCGGTCCGCGGGGCGCTGCTCGTGGCGGGCGCTCTGACTGCGGTGGCGCTTCCGGTGCTGCTGCGGCCGGGGCCGCGGGCCAACTCGACGGTGCTGCCGCTCGACTACCCGCGCAACTGGCTGCTGACCCTGGTGGCCGTGGCCACGTTCACGGCCCTGTTGGTGGTGGCGAAGGAGGTCCGTCGCAGCCGACGGCGTCCACCTTCGTAACAGCGGCGTCTTACGGGTGTCTTACGCACGGCCGGCACGGGCCCCGCCTGGCGTAGGGCATTCCTACGGTGGCGCCATGCGCACTCTTCGTACGGTGGTCCTCGCAACGGCTCCGCCCCTGTTCCTGGCTGTGGCGGGCCTGGCCCACCCGCGGCATCTCACCGCGTCGACGGCCGCTCAGTGGACGGCGCTGCATGTCGCTCTGCTTCCCGCCTTCCCCCTGCTGGCGCTCGGCCTGCTGGTGCCGCTGTGGGGCAGACCAGCGGGTGACCTGGACGGTGCACTCACCGTGGTGGCCTGGGCAGGGTGTCTCGGTTACGCGGCCTACTATTCGGGGCTGGACGCGGTGGCCGGTGTCTCTGCCGGGACGGTGGCGGGCCATGGGGCGCAGGAGGCGGTGGGGTGGCTCTTCTCGGCTGGTGACGAGTTGGGCCGGGCAGGGGTGTACGCGCTGACAGTCGCCGCTCTCGCCACCGGCGCGGTGCTGCTGCGGCGCCACGGCGTCCGGGTGCTGCCCGGGGCCGTGGTGGTGCTGGGGGCGTGTTGGTCATTCCTCGACAGTCACATCTTCTGGCCCCGCGGTGTGTTCACCATGCTCGCGTTCGCCGTGGGCTTCGATCTGCTGAGCGCGGCGGCGTCCGGCCGGTCCGGAAGGCTTACGAACCCCTGACGGTTCTGCGTCCAGGCATCCGCAGACGCGTAGCCAGGCTTAGCGTCGGAGCATGTTGATCCTGGTCACCGGAGGTGCGGGCTTCATCGGCTCGCACATCGTCAGCGCTTTCACCAGTGCCGGGCACGAGGTACGCGTGCTCGACGCGCTCCTGCCCGCCGCCCACCGTACGCCGCCGCCCGTCCCCGATGGTGTCGACTGGCGCCACGCGGATGTGCGCGACAGGGGAGCGGTGGTGGACGCTCTGCGGGGCGTGGACGCCGTCTGCCACCAGGCGGCGATGGTCGGGCTCGGCAAGGACTTCGCGGACGCGCCCGACTACGTCGGCTGCAATGACCTCGGCACGGCCGTACTGCTGGCGGGCATGGCTGCGGCCGGGGTACGCCGGCTCGTGCTGGCGAGTTCCATGGTGGTCTACGGCGAGGGCCGCTACGAGTGTGCCCGGCACAGCGTCGTACGGCCGGGGCCGCGACGGATCGCCGAGCTGGACGCGGGCCGCTTCGAACCGCCGTGCCCACACTGTGGCGAGCCCCTGTCCGCCGGGCTGGTGGGGGAGGAGGCGCCGACCGATCCGCGCAACGTCTACGCGGCCACCAAGCTCGCCCAGGAGCACCTGGCCGCGTCGTGGGCACGGGCGACCGGCGGAAGGGTGGCGGCGCTTCGCTACCACAACGTGTACGGACCCGGCATGCCGCGGGACACCCCGTACGCGGGAGTCGCCTCTTTGTTCCGGTCCGCGCTCGCACGCGGTGAAGCACCACGTGTGTTCGAGGACGGCGGTCAGCGCCGGGACTTCGTGCACGTGCGGGACGTCGCGGGGGCCAACCTCACGGCCATGGAAGGGCTGCCCGCTCTGCCGGAGGGTGGCCTGCGGGCGTACAACGTCGGCAGCGGCGACCCGCACACGGTGGGGGAGATGGCCTCCGCGCTGGCCGTGGCGCACGGCGGCGACGCACCCGTCGTCACCGGGGAGTACCGGCTCGGCGACGTCCGTCACATCACTGCCTCCTCGCGCAGGCTGTGCGAGGAGCTGGGCTGGAAGCCGGTGGTGGGCTTCGCAGAGGGGATGGCGGAGTTCGCGGGGGCTGCGCTGCGGGCCGGCTGAGCGTTCCCCGGAGACTACTCGGAAGGGCCGTCCCTGTACTTCCACGGGGACGGCCCTTCTCCGGACCGGAAAGCGGACTCAGGCGGCTGTCGGCAGGCGGACCTCGAAGCGGCAGCCGCCGGGCACGTTGTGGACGGCGGCCCGGCCGCTGTGGGCCTCGACGATGCCCCGCACGATGGCCAGTCCCAGGCCTGCACCGGCGGGCGGGGTGCGGGCGTCGGTGCCGCGCCAGCCGGTGTCGAAGACGCGGGGCAGGTCCTCGGTCGGGATGCCGCCGCAGCCGTCGGTCACCGAGACGACGACGCTGCCGCCCTCCTCCCGGGCGGAGACGGCGACCGTTCCGTCGGTGGGCGTGCGGTGGATGGCGTTGACGAGAAGGTTGGCCAGGACGCGGGACATCTCGCGGCCATCGACCTCGATCGGCACCGGTTCGACTCCGTCGCCGATGATCCGTACGCCGTGTTCCCTGGCGAGGGCGTCGGCACCCGCGATCGCGTCGCCGACGAGGTCGTAGACCGACATGCGGGCCGTGTTCAGGGCGAGTACGCCGGCCTGGATGCGGGAGAGTTCGAACAGGTCGCCGACCATCTCGCTGAGCCGCTCGACCTCCGTGCGGATCCGGGCGTGGTAGACGCCCGGATCGTCGACCATGCCGTCCTCCAGCGCCTCGGTCATCGCCTGCAGCCCGGCGAGCGGGGTACGCAGGTCGTGGGAGATCCAGGCGACAAGCTCCCGTCGGGACTCCTCCAAGGCCCGCTCGCGCTCCCTGGAGGCGGCCAGCTTCCCGCTGGTTGCATCCAACTCCCGGACCAGTTGGGCCAGTTCGGCTGTAGGGGCGGTGTTGGGCGGAGTGAAGCGGCCCTCGTCACCGAGGGCGCGGGTGGCCTCGGCGAGTGCCTGGCTGCCCTTGACGACGCTGCGGCCCAGGACGAGCGCCACCGCGAGGGAGACGACCGCCGCTATGGAGCACACCATGGTGACGACCCACAGGTCGTGATCCGACAGCAGCATCGCCCACGACACGAGCATGGTCCCGGCGAGCATCGCCGCCACGGCGACGGCGGCGACCACGGTCAGCGACAGCGCGACCGAGCGGTTGCGCAGCAGCCTCAGGGCGGCCACACCGAGCAGTCCGGCGGCGCCCGCGCCGATCGCCGCGTACAGGGCGATCAGGAAGGTGTCACGCAGCATCGTCCGCCCCGGTCGCCGCAGGTACATCGAAGCGGTAGCCGACGCCCCACACGGTGTTGATCAGCCGCGGGCGGGCCGGGTCGTCCTCGATCTTCTCGCGCAGCCGCCGTACATGGACGGTGACGGTGGACAGGTCGCCGAACTCCCAGCCCCACACGCGACGCATCAGTTCCTCCCGGCTGGTGGCCCGCCCGGGATGGCGCAGGAAGAACTCCAGCAGGTCGAACTCCCTGATGGTCAGGGCGAGTTCCTGGCCATCGCGGGTGGCCCGGCGAGCCGTGGGGTCCACAGCGAGCGGTCCGGCCCGCAGTCCGGTCAGGCGTGGTACGGACGGTGTGCTCCGCACCGCCGCCAGCGTCCCCGCACGGCGCAGTACCGACTCCACCCGCAGGACCAGCTCCCTCGGGCTGAAAGGTTTGGTGACATAGTCGTCGGCCCCGACCTCCAGGCCGAGGATGCGGTCCTCCTCGTCACCCCGCGCGGTCAGCATGATCACGGGCAGTGGACCGGTCTCGCGGATACGGCGGCAGACCTCCAGCCCGTCCATGCCGGGCAGCATCAGGTCCAGCACCACCAGTTCCGGCGGCTGTGCGATGGCCCTGGCCACGGCGGACGGGCCGTCGGCGGCCACATCGACGTCGAAGCCCGCCCGGGTCAGATATCCGGCGACGACCTCGGAGACGGTCGGGTCGTCGTCCACGACGAGTACGCGTTTCACGGTATCGAGTCTCACACCGCCCCGCGGCTGTCAGGGGGAGCGGTGGCGGATGTCAGAGATCCGTAAGGACTGTCGCCGACGTCAGAGATCCGTAAGGACACCAAGTCCCTTACGCCCCTTTTGTGTTCGTAGGGTGAGTGGGGTGATCGAGACTTCCCCCTCTTCTCCCGCCCGGGTCGATGTGGTGCTGCCCTGTCTGGACGAGGCCGAGGCCCTGCCGTGGGTGCTCGACCGGATCCCGCCCGGCTGGCGCGCCATCGTGGTCGACAACGGCTCCACCGACGGCTCGGCGGACATCGCCCGCGCACTCGGCGCCCACGTGGTGACAGAGCCGGTGCGCGGCTTCGGCGCCGCATGCCACGCCGGCGTCATGGCCGCGACCGCCGACGTCGTGTGCTTCTGTGACTGCGACGCCTCCCTCGACCCCGCCCTGCTGCCGGACATCGCCGCACCCGTGCTCGGCGGCACCGCCGATCTGGTGCTGGGCCGGCGGCGCCCCACGTCCCCCGGCGCGTGGCCCTTGCACGCCCGCCTGGCCAACCTGGAGCTGGCCCGGCTCATCCGCAGGCGCACCGGGGTGCGGCTGCACGACCTGGGCCCGATGCGCGCGGTCCGCCGCGAGGCGCTGCTCGCCCTGGACCTGACCGACCGGCGCTCCGGCTACCCGCTGCAGATGGTGGTGCGCGGCGCCGACGCCGGCTGGCGGGTGCGCGAGACGGAGGTGCCCTACCACCCGCGCACCGGCCGCTCCAAGGTCACCGGTACCTGGCGGGGTACCTGGCAGGCGGTGCACGACATGCGTGCCGTGCTCGCCGAGACGCCCGTCACTACGACCGCCGTCGCCGGCGTGCGGGGAGGCGGACGATGAACACCCTGCCCCCGGTGACCCTGCTGGTGATCGCCAAGGAACCCGTGCCCGGCCGCGTCAAGACCCGGCTCACCCCGCCCTACACGCCCCAGGAAGCGGCCACTCTGGCCGAGGCTGCCCTCACCGACACGCTCCACACCCTGCTGCGAGCCCCCGCACGCCGTCGCGTGCTCGCTCTCGACGGCACCCCTGGCCCCTGGCTGCCGCCCGGCTACGACGTCGCACCCCAGAGCCTCGGCGGCCTGGACGAGCGGATCATCGCAGCCTTCGCCCACTGTGACGGCCCGACGCTCCTGGTCGGCATGGACACCCCGCATCTGACCGCCGACATGATCGCCGGAGTCGGCCGGGACGGCCGTGATGCCTGGTTCGGTCCGGCCGCGGACGGCGGCTTCTGGGCGCTCGGCCTCGCCGATCCCGCCCGGGTCGGTGCCCTGGTCCGTGGGGTGCCCATGTCCACGGACCGTACGGGCGCGATCCAGCGCATCCGCCTGGCCGAGGCAGGACTGGCCGTGACCGACCTGCCGGTGCTTCGTGACGTGGACACAGCAGCCGACGCTGCCGCGGTCGTCCTCAACTCGATGGCAGAGGTGGTCCGATGAGCGGGACGGTGGTCGGCATCGACTCCGCCGTGGCCGAGCGGCCGGAACCGGCCGTGGCGGAGGCGGAGCCCCGGGCGGAGAACCTGACGGTGGTCAGGGCCAGGAAGCGCATGCCGGCGCTACCCGTCCGCCCCGCCGTGCCCGTGGAACCGGGCACCCCGTGGATCGACGATCCCTACGCCCACGCTCTGCGCAGCGGACGCGGCCCGCTGTTCCTGCGGCGCCTGTCACAGCCCGATCACCCCGACAGCCTCGGCGAGGACCACGTACTGCCACTGGACGTGGAGCGCTGGTGTGCACGTCCCGACGCGGCGGACACGAGCGTGCTGCGCCGATGTACGGGCTCCGTCCTGGACGTGGGATGCGGACCGGGACGCATGGTGGGCGCACTGGCCGCCCGCGGCATACCGGCGCTGGGTGTGGACCTCAGCCGGGACGCCGTGAAGCGCACCCGGCGCAGTGGTGGCGCCGCCATCCAGCGCTCGGCCTTCGACCGCCTCCCGGGCGAAGGCCGCTGGGGCACCGTGTTGCTGATGGACGGCAACATCGGCATCGGCGGCAATCCCGTCGCCCTGCTGCGCCGCATGCGCGAACTCGTCGCCCCCGGCGGGCTCCTGCTGGCCGAAGCCGCCCCGCAGGACGTGGACCAGCGCCTCACCGTGCGCGTCGAGGACGCCCACGGCCACCACGGACGGCCCTTCCCCTGGGCCAGGCTCGGCACCACCGCGCTCCTGAACGCCGCAGACTCCGCCGGCTGGACCCCGACCGGCAGGTGGACCTGCGAAGGACGCCCGTTCGCGGAACTACGCCGCAGGCGCGCGAATCACCCCGACGCGCAGCCCTCGAACACCGAAAGGCCGCACCACTCATGACCGACAGCGTCCCCACGCGTACGTCGGCTCCCCGGCCCGCGGAGCCATTGCCCGACCACCCCGCCGAGCCGGTGAACCGCCGCGTCGGCCGTACGCGTACCACCCTGGTCGTGGCGGTGCTCGTCGCACTCAGCGCCGTTGTCATCGGCACCCTCCACGCCGGCGACAACCAGAGCGACCCGGGCCGCCTGCTCGTGGGATACGCCATTGCCTGGGCACTGTTCGCCGCCGGGGTCTGGGCCGTGCGCAAACTCCCCGCGCGCGCCGTGACCTTCCTGGTGCTCGCGGGCTCCGCCGCCGTCGCACTGTCCGGCCTGGCGGCACCGCCCCGCACCAGCGACGACATGTACCGCTACGCCTGGGACGGCCGCGTACAGGCGGCCGGTATCTCCCCCTACGCACACCCGCCGGCCGCCCCCCAACTCGCCCGTCTCCGGGACGAGTGGCTCTTCCCCACCCATGGAGCCTGCGACGGCTGGGGACTGAGGCGCACCGACAGCGGCGCGTGCGTCCGCATCAACCGGCCCAGCGTGCCGACGATCTACCCGCCCGTCGCGGAGGGCTGGTTCCTCGCCGTCCATACCCTCTCGCCACCCGGTACTCGTCACAAGCCGCTCCAAGTGGGCGGAGCGGTACTGGCGTTCGGCACCACCATCGCCCTGCTCGCCGTCCTGCGGCGACGCGGCGACCCGCAACGAGCCCCTGCCCGGGCCGCACTGTGGGGCTGGTGCCCGGCCGTCCCCTTCGAAGCCGTCAACAACGCCCACGTCGACACCCTCGGCGTCCTGCTCACCGTGCTGGCACTGGGCACCGCCACTTCCGGGGCGCGTCGTGGAGCCCTGCTCGGCGCGGCCGTCGCGGTCAAACTGCTGCCCGTGCTGGCGCTGCCCGGCGCCCTGTCCGGACAGCGCAGCGCGCGACGCATCGGGAGCGTGGCGGCGGCTGCCCTCGGCGCGGTCGCGCTCGCCTACCTGCCCTACGTCCTGGCCTCCGGCACCAGCGTCCTCGGCTATCTCCCCGGCTACCTGAACGAAGAGGGCTACGAACCCGGCGACGTACGCCGCTTCGCCCTGCTTCGGCTGATCCTGCCGGACTCGGCCGCCGGAATCGCCGCTGTTGTCCTGCTCGCGCTGACGGCCCTGTTCGTATGGTGGCGCGGAGACCCGGCACGTCCCTGGAGTGGTGCCCTCCTGGTGACCGGCACGGCGCTGCTGCTGTTCTCACCCAACTACCCCTGGTACTCCCTGCTCGTCATCGCCCTCGCAGCCCTGGACGGCCGCTGGGAGTGGCTCGCCGTCACCGTGGCCGGCACAGTTCTCTACCTCGCCGGGCGGCTGTTGCCCGGGTTCCCTTTGCAGGCATGGGCCTACGGCGTTGCCGCTCTCACTGTCGCACTGGGTGCCTGCCTGAGAGGCATGAGGCCGACGCAGCCCCTGCTGAGTTGCCCCGGGCCTCAGCTGCCCAGCCCGGCGCAGTTCACGACATCAAGGCCGCCCGATCCCACGGCATCATCGGCGCCTTGACCCACGCGGACACCCTCTGCCGGGCCGGCAAGGCCACCTGGCCACCTCAGCATGTGGTTGACGTGACTTCGAGCGATCGGGGCGTCACATTAGTTGCAAGATCACGCAAACGAGCAGGTGCGTGGGGGGATCGCCACACGAGGGAACCCGCCTCGGCCGCCCGCCGCGATACCTGCACCAGCGCCGCAGATTTGAGGGCTCCTGCCCGGACGGCCCTCAAGACGCCTTTAGCGGACGCTGTCCGGATTACCTGTGTGACGTGAGGCTGCGCAGAGGTGCTTCACCGGCATGCCGGGCCAGGCGCCGCCCGGCCGGACAGCAGCAGCGAGGCACACACGCTGCAGGACAGCACCCGTTCCCGGCCCTGGCAATGCCCGCGGATGCGGTGAGGAGGCCGTGGCCGAACAGCAGCCGCACTCCGGGCCATCGGACGAAGGAGCCAATCCTCGATCTCATCCAGGCTGTCTCGCGGGAGGGCTCGGCCACGCCCTCGGCCACCGTTCACGAGTGATCACCTGCCGGGAGAGCGCCTCCCGCGCAGCTTCCAGCTGCCCGGTCGATCCGGCGATCTCCGCCCGGCACTCATCAGCGTTCCGACGCACGCCCCAGGTCCGCCGGAGACCCTGGGACACACGCGTGCTTTGTGCAGTGCAACGCGCTGATCGTGCAGGAACTCACCCGGATGCCCTTCGCATACTCGGTGCCCGAGCTACCGACACAATCCCCGATGACGCGGAGGCCGAGCTCAGTGCGAACATTCGTGTACACATCCCGTCCCTCGCGGGTCGTCTTCGGTGCCGGCACGGTGCGCCGGGTCCGCGACGAGGCCGAGCGGCTGGGCTGCTCCCGGGTGCTGCTGCTGTCCAGCCCAGCCCTGCCGGAGGCCTCTGCGCGAGTCCGCCGGACCCTCGGTGACATGCTGGTGGCGGAATTCGACGGCGCGGCCATGCACACCCCGGTCGAGGTGACAGAGCAGGCGCTCGACGTGCTCACGCAGGCCTCCGCCGACGGCATCGTGGCCATCGGGGGCGGTTCGACGACAGGCCTGTCAAAGGCGCTCGCCCTGCGCACGGACCTCCCGCAGGTGGTCCTGCCGACCACGTACGCGGGCTCCGAGGTGACCCCCGTGCTCGGCGAGACACGGGACGGGCGCAAGGTCACGCAGTCCTCCCCGTCGATCCTGCCCGAAACCGTCGTCTACGACGTGGACTTCACCCTCACTCTGCCGCTGCCCATGACGGTCACCAGCGGTGTCAACGCACTCGCGCACGCCGTCGAGGCCCTGTACTCCTCCGACGCCAACCCGGTCACCGACCAGCAGGCCCTCGACGCGATCTCCCGCATCGCGCGGGCGCTGCCCCTCCTGACCGCCGACCCCGCCGACCCGGAAGCGCGCGCCGATCTCCTGCATGCGGCCTGGCTCGCCGGGACCTGCCTCGCCACCGTCGGTATGGGCCTGCACCACAAGCTGTGCCATACCCTCGGCGGCAGCTTCGATATGCCGCACGCCGAGACGCACACCGTCGTCCTGCCGCACGCCATGGCCTACAACGCGCCCGCTGTCCCCGGCGTGATGCGTCGCATCGCCGACGCCCTAGGTGTGCCGGACGCCCCGAGCGGCGTGTACGACCTGGTCGCCTCCCTGGGCGGGCCCACCTCGCTGCGCGACCTCGGCCTGCCGGAGTCGAGCCTCGCCCACGCGGCCGAACTGGCCGTCTCGACGCCCTACCCGAACCCGCGGGAGCTCACCGCCGAGGACATGGCGGAGTTGCTGACCGACGCCTGGTACGGGCGCCGCCCCGAAGGCCCTCCGTCCACGGAAGCGGGGCTCGCCCGCCTCACCGAACAGGTGGTGGCCAGCTTCGCGAGGGCCCCCGAGCCCCGCGTCCGTACCCTGCTCAGCGACCTCGTCCGGCACCTGCACACCTTCGTCGCCACCAACGACGTCACCGATGCCGAATGGCAGTACGCCATCGACTTCCTCACCCGGACCGGACAGCTGTGCAGCCCGACCCGCCAGGAGTTCGTCCTGCTGTCGGACACCCTCGGTGTCTCCAGCGCCGTCGATCTGCTCACCAACTCCCGTACCCCCACCACCACACCGTCCGCGGTGCTTGGCCCCTTCTACGTGGAGGGGCCGCCCGAGGCCGCGCACGGAAGCGACATCTCCGCCGGGCTGCCCGGCGTCCCGCTCTGGGCGGACGTGCGGATCACCGGCACCGACGGCGAGCCAGTCAAAGACGCGGTCGTGGACGTGTGGCAGTCCAACAAAGAGGGCTTCTACGACGTCCAACTCCCCGATCTGGACGGACCGGTGCTGCGAGCCCGGTTGCGCACCCACGCCGACGGGCGGATCACGTTCTGGTCCATCCTGCCCTCGGAGTACCCGATCCCCGACGACGGACCGGTCGGGCACATGCTCGGCGCGGTGGAGCGTCACCCCTACCGGGCACCACATCTCCACTTCATGATCGACGCACCCGGCCACCGCCGGCTCGTCACACAGCTGTTCGTGTCAGGCGGCGCCTATCTGGACAGCGACACCGTCTTCGGCGTCAAGGACGAGCTCGTCGTCGACTTCGCGCCGCAGACCGGCCCCACCCCCGACGGCCGCCATGTCGAGGGGGAGTGGCGTCGCCTCCACTACACCTTCCGCATCGCCCCCCTGGCCGGATGACCGAGGAGCGCCCACTCATGACCATCACCGATGCGCGACGCGCGTACGACACCGACGTCATCGTCGTCGGCAGCGGCCCCGCTGGCGGCTCGGCCGCCCTGGCGCTGGCCACCTACGGCGTCCGCACCCTGCTGGTGACGAAATACGGCTGGCTTGCCAACACGCCGCGGGCCCACATCACCAACCAGCGCACCATGGAAGTGCTGCGCGACCTCGGCGTCGAATCCGAGGCACTGACGTTCGGCAGCCCGTCCCACCTCATGGGTGACACGGTGCTGTGCACCTCGCTGACCGGGCAGGAGATCGGCCGCATCCGCAGCTGGGGCACGGGGCCCGCCTCGGCCACCGAATACGCCTCGAAGAGCCCCTGCGAGATGATCGACCTGCCGCAGACCTACCTGGAGCCGATCCTGGTGAGCAACGCGGCGTCCCGCGGCGCCAAGGTCCGCTTCGACACCGAGTTCATCGGCTTCACCCAGGACGCCGATGGCGTCACCGCCGTCCTGCGTGACCGGGTCCGCGGCGACGAGTTCACCGTGCGGGCCCGCTACCTGATCGGCGCGGACGGAGGGCGCAGCACGGTCGCCGAGCAGCTCGGCCTGCCCTTCGACGGGCGCATGGCCAAGGCCGGCAGCATGAACATCGTCTTCAAGGCAGACCTCACCCGCTACTGCGCCCACCGGCCCAGTGTTCTGTACTGGGTGCTGCGGCCCGGGGCAGAGACCGGCGGCATCGGCATGGGCCTGGTCCGTATGGTCCGTCCGTGGAACGAGTGGCTGCTGGTGTGGGGTTATGACATCGAGCAACCGCCGCCAGAGGTGGACGAGAAGGCGGCGCGGCAGATCGTACGTGATCTCGTCGGTGACCCCCACCTGCCGGTCGAGATCACATCGACCTCGCTGTGGACGGTCAACCACAGCTACGCCACGGTGTATTCGTCCGGGCGTGTCTTCTGCGCCGGCGACGCCGTGCACCGTCATCCGCCGTCCAACGGGCTCGGCTCCAACACCTCCGTCCAGGACTCCTACAACCTCGCCTGGAAGCTCGCCATGGTGATCCGCGGGGAGGCCGGAGAAGCGCTGCTCGACAGCTACACGGCCGAACGCGCGCCCGTCGGGCGGCAGATCGTCGAGCGGGCCAACCTCAGCCGTGACCAGTTCGGCCCTATCTTCGAAGTGCTGGGCGTCGGAGGCGGCAGCGACGAGCAGGCCATCGCCGAAGGGCTCGCGGCGCTCGGGGCGCAGACGCCCGAGGCCGGCGAGAAGCGGCGCCTTCTTGAAGAAGCGATCCAGCTCAAGAACTACGAGTTCAACGCGCACGGCGTGGAGATGAACCAGCGCTACGCCTCCTCGGCGGTGCTTTCCGACGACGGACCGGCCGAAGTCTGGGAGCAGGACCCCGAGTTGGTGGCCCGGGCGACCACCCGGCCCGGCGCGAAGCTGCCGCACGCGTGGCTCGTCGACGCCCACGGAGAGCGTCTGTCCACGTTGGACGTCATCGGTGACGGCACCTTCACCGTGCTGACCGGCCTGTCGGGCGGCGTCTGGGACACCGCCGCGACCGCCTGCCGGACAGAGCTCTGCCTTCCGCTGCGGGTGGTGCGCATCGGCCACGACAACTGCCGTGACGCGTATGGCGAATGGAGCCGAGTCAACGAGATCGCCGAGGACGGCGTGCTGCTGGTGCGCCCCGATGGCTACGTCGCCTGGCGCCGCGCCACCGCCCCCGAGAGCGCGCAGTCGGCCCAGGACGAACTGCTCGGCGCGCTGCGTCGGGTGCTGGACCGGTAGGAGAGAGCGGTATGGACAAGGTGATGGCCACGGCCGCGGAGGCCCTGGCGGACGTGGCGGACGGACGGTCGTTCGCCGTCGGCGGCTTCGGGCTGAGCGGTGTCCCCGAGGTGCTCATCGGCGCCCTGTACGAGAGCGGGGCGAGCGGTCTGACCGTGGTGTCGAACAACTGCGGCGTGGACGGCCGCGGCCTCGGCATCCTGCTGGCCGCGGGCCGCATTGCCCGGGTCACGGGCTCGTACATCGGTGAGAACAAGGAGTTCGCCCGCCAGTACCTCGCGGGCGAGCTGGAGGTCGAGCTGACGCCGCAGGGCACGCTCGCAGAGCGGCTCAGGGCGGGTGGCTGCGGAATCCCGGCCTTCTACACCCCGGCCGGCGTCGGCACGCAGGTCGCGGAGGGCGGGCTGCCGTGGCGGTACGCGCCGGACGGATCCGTCGCCATGGCATCGCCACCCAAGGAGGTACGGACCTTTCATGGCGTCGACCACATTTTGGAGCACGCCATCACCACCGACTTCGCGCTGGTCAGAGCCGCGCGCGGAGACCGGCACGGCAACCTCGTCTTCCACCGTGCGGCACGCAACTTCAACCCGCTGGCCGCGATGGCCGGGCGCATCACCGTGGCCGAGGTGGAGGAACTGGTCGAGCCGGGAGCACTCGACCCCCACGAGATCCATCTGCCCGGGGTGTTTGTCCAGCGTGTCGTGGCGCTGACCCCCGAGCAGGCGGCCGACAAGGGAATCGAGAAGAGGACGGTGCGCGAGCGATGAGCTGGACCAGGGACGAGATGGCAGCGCGCGCTGCGCGCGAGCTGCGGGACGGCGACTACGTCAACCTCGGCATCGGCCTGCCCACCCGCGTGGCCGACCACCTGCCGACAGACATCGACGTCGTCCTGCACTCGGAGAACGGCCTGCTCGGCGTCGGACCGTATCCGTCACCCGACGAGGTCGACGCCGACCTCATCAACGCGGGCAAGGAGACGGTGACCGTGCGGCCGGGGGCGTCCTTCTTCGACTCCTCGCTGTCCTTCGGGATGATTCGCGGCGGTCACATCGACACCGCCGTCCTGGGCGCGCTGCAGGTCTCGGTCCGCGGCGACCTGGCCAACTGGGCGGTACCCGGAAAGATGATCAAGGGCATGGGCGGTGCGATGGACCTCGTCCACGGCGCCCGCCGGGTCGTCGTACTGATGGAACACACCGCCAGGGACGGCAGCCCCAAGATCGTCGAGAACTGCACCCTGCCGCTGACGGGCCGGGCCTGCGTGGACCGGATCATCACCGACCTGTGCGTCCTCGACATCACGCCGACCGGACTCCGGCTCGTCGAAACCGCCCCAGGTGTGACGGCCGACGAGATCGCCGACCTGACACCGCTGAACTTCCACCCCAGTCCTGCAGGGAGCCACTGATGATCGAGAGACCGCGTGACGTGTACGTCGTCGACGCCGTGCGCACCCCCTTCGGCCGCTACGGCGGCGCCCTGGCGGGCGTACGCCCCGATGATCTCGCCGCCGGTGTGCTGCGCGCCCTCCTGGACCGCAGTCCCGACCTGGACCCGGGGCGCATCGACGACGTGCTTCTCGGAAACGCCAACGGAGCGGGCGAGGAGAACCGCGACGTGGCCCGGATGGCCGCGCTGCTCGCAGGACTCCCGGTCACCGTGCCGGGTGCCACGGTCAACCGGCTGTGCGGATCCGGTATGGAGGCAGTCGTCCAGGCGGCCCGAGCGATCGCGCTCGGTGACGCGTCCATTGCGGTGGCCGGCGGCGTCGAGTCCATGAGCCGCGCGCCGTGGGTGTTGCCGAAGCCGGAGCGTGCTTTTCCGGCGACGGACCAGCAGCTGTACTCGACGACGCTCGGCTGGCGGATGGTGAACCCGCGGATGCCGGCGGAGTGGACCATCCCCCTCGGCGAGAGCGCGGAACTCGTCGGCGCCAAGTACGCCGTCACCCGAGAGGCACAGGACGCGTTCGCCTTGGCCAGCCACCGCAACGCCGCCCGTGCCTGGCGTGAGGGCAGGTATGCGGGAGAGGTCGTCCCCGTCGAGGGGGTGGACCTGCCCCGTGACGAGGGCATCCGGGACGACACCTCCCTGGAGGCCCTCGCCCGGCTCAGGCCGGCCTTCATCGAGGACGGCACGATCACAGCCGGCAACGCCTCGCCGCTCAACGACGGGGCGGCCGCGCTGCTGCTCGCCGACGAGGAGGGGCTCGCGGCGACCGGCCGCGAACCACTGGCGCGGGTGCGGGCGGCGGCGGTGACGGGCATCGAGCCGCAGTACTTCGGACTCGGCCCGGTGGACGCGATCCGCAAGGTGCTCGGGAAGGCGTCGGTCGCTCCCGACGAACTGCACACGATCGAACTCAACGAGGCGTACGCCGCACAGGCTCTGGCCTGCCTGGTCGCGCTGCCCGAACTCGACCCGGAGGTCGTCAACCCGCGCGGTGGGGCCATCGCCATCGGCCATCCGCTGGGAGCCTCGGGCGCCCGCATCACCGGCGCGGTCGCGCATCAGCTGGCCGCGGCGGGATCCGGGACTGGGCTGGCGGCCCTGTGCATCGGGGTGGGCCAGGCACTGGCGCTGGTCCTGGAACGCTGACGCCGCTGCGACGGGCGCGGGGGGTGCCCCTTCACCTCTCAACCCGCGCGGCGCAGGGCGGCCGGGGTGGTCCCCAGCCTGGCGCGCATCGCTCGTGTCAGGTGTTCCTGGTGCGAGAAACCACATTCGACCGCCACCTGCCCGATGGGGGCGGAACCCGTGCGCAGCATTCGGCATGCCTGCTCCAGGCGCAGCGCGAGCAGGTACTGGTGCGGCGACTGTCCGGTGCTCGCCCTGAACTGCCGGGTGAACTGGCTGCGGCTCAGTGAGGCGGCGGCGGCCAGATCCGCGATCGGCAGTGCCTCGGCGAGCCGATCCTCCATGAGCTCCCTGACCGCCACAAGCTGCCGGTCGCTCAATCCGGACGGGCCGGGAGGCGGCTCGGCGGGCCCGGCAGCGTGCCGCCGTACGAGCTGCGCGGCGAGCATGCCGGCGAGGTGGTCGACGTAGGTGCGCGCCGACGGCTGCCAATCCCGTGCAACCCCCGCCAAGGCCAGGACGAGCTGTTCGGCCAACGGATCGACGGCACCCAGGTCCTCGGACAGCTGGACCGGCCGCCCGTCGTTGGCCTCGCGCAACGCCTCGTCGCTCAGATAGACGTGCACGGTGTCGAGCCGTCCGGCGAGTTCCACGGACAGCGTTTGGCCAGCTGACTGCACGAACAGCCCACCGCGTGGGACCGCCCGCGACCGCGCCTTCGGCCCCTGGCCCCTGCGGACGGTCACCGGTCCGCTGAGATGCAGGATCAGCAGGTGGGTGGGGGCCGGTTCGAAGCGAGCGCGGTAGGGCTGTTCCTTCTGGCAGGAGAGGTAGAGGTGATCCCAACCGAGCCCTGCGCTGCTGTGCTGCGGCTCTACGCCGGGCTGCCGCAGGATACCCAGCGTGTCGGCGAGTCCGAGCTCTGCCACGGTACGACCTCCTTGCAGCGTCTCGCCAGAAATTGAATTATAAACTAATTGCTGCGTCGAGGGCAGATATGGTTCCGCGCGCCCGGCTCCCGCTTCCGCTGCCTGGGAAAAGGGTCGGTCAGCGGGAGCCCGTGATCTCACGGACCTGCGAATGTGATCGCAGGGCACCCATCACCATGAGTGTTGCCGAACTGGTTGCCGCAGAAAGTGCCGCTGCGGCTCCTGATCACGGCTGCCTCGCATTCAGGGTTGGAACTGTGAAGCGCTGAATCAGCGGCCGCCCGCCCCCTGCTCGCTGTCTCCGGCCTCAGGGCACGGCTGGCTCGATCTCGCGGGATGCGGACCTGTTCGTATCCGCGCTCGAGGAAGAGACTCTCGCCCCCGCGGTGGGCGCGGATGCGAAGCCGGTGAGGTCTTCCTGTCGCCGCAACCGCCGGCGGCCCTCGATGTGATAGGTACAGCTCGCCTCGCCTGATGGATCGCCAGGTATCTCCCTGCACTCCTCCCAGCTTGCGCTCCTTCGCAAGCGCTGCCATGTCGTAAGTAGCGTTGCCCCCTGACGCGAGGCTCGCGACATCCACCTGGTGAGGAGTGCGCAGCCATCCGTCGTACCGTCTCAGTTTCCGTCTCATTCGGCACCGTTCATGCGTTCAGACCGAGGTGAACGCCAGTCGGCTGGTTGACGGTTTCAGGTTGATCTTATGAGGGCCGTGCCGCTGAATGACCGGGAAACTCGGCGATGGCGCTGTGGCGGCCGCCCGAGAGGTGGGGACCGGACAGCACCGTGGCGGCCGGCGGCCTTGGCCTTGCTCAGTGTCGTCGCGAGGTTCGCGACCTTGTACCCCGTGGTCTCATGCCTCTACGGGTAGGGCAGGTGTCCGTTGGTCACCGAGATGACGGTCCTGCCGAAGGGAGAGGTGAGGCGGATCCTGCGGAACGTCTGCGAGGGCTGACCGATCTCGCTCGCATTCGCCTTTGGAGCATCGGACTCGACCACGCCGCTGGTGAACTTCAGGTAGGAGCGCAGAAGGCGCTGACTGCATCCGGCGGCAGGTACACGCGGTTTTCCGGGACGGTCTGCAGCGGCTTGTAGGCCGGTGGTGTGGTGTGCCAGTACAACTGAGTGTTGACCCCACCGGGAAACGGGATGACCGCGTCTCGGCCCACCGGGGCGGGGAAGGGCGAGACGATGACATTGGCTCCGCTGGCCCGAGGTTGCTCGATCCCGGAGTCCATGTTCGTCATCAGCCATCCGGTGCGCTCCGTCCCGAACGGTACGGAATGGGCGTCTGGAAGTCGAAGACCGACAGGGTGCCGACGGGCGAGGTCGACGCCAAGATCTCGCCCTTGCTCAGCGCGTGCGGCGAGTGCGCGAGAGCTGACTTGCGCGAAGGCGCCCGCTGGGCTGTTGACCGCTTCCGCGAGCGCGAGTGCCACCCGCTCATGGGGTGTGAGCGTCCCGTTTTCTCGACGCCGACCCAGCCGACGACGGCGTTCATAGAAGCTGCTGGGCAGGCGCCAGGAGGCCGCCGATGCCGACGGCCCGGTCCCAGCGGAGATCGGCCAGTTACTCAGGACTGCGTCAGCGACAAACCGTCGGTTACCGATTTGTGACCAGCGTGCGGTGCGTTGTTGCGCAGCACCCGCTGGACTGTGTGGGGGCGCTGTCGCTATGTCAGCCGCCGCCGCTCATGGCGACTGGCGAGGCGCCCCCACCGCAGGGTACGGCGTCGTCGACGTCCCCTGCGCGTCACCGGCTCCACCAAAACCGGTGGTTCCTGTGCCGGTTCCCCTGATCCGGCGCAGGTGTCATCGATCCGCACTGGTTAGGGCGGCTCTTGTTACGGTCCTTCTTTCCGCTGCCCGCATGGGCCAGGTATCCCGAGAGGCGTCAGGAACCCGGGAGTGACGGACTGCGGCGGCCGTCGGTGCCGACGTCGGGCCTGTGTTCATCGGCTGCCTACCCGTGGTGGGCGTAGCCTTCGTTGCGGTGCTCGCGGACGTCACGGAATCCGGTGTCCCCGGTGGTCCACAGGAGCCAACGGCGGTGGTCCCAACGGTAGGCATGCTCCTCATGCCGCCGCACCTGGTAGCGGTTTCCGTCGTGGTCACGGAACCATGAGATCTGGTCGTTGTACCAGCGGAGGATCTCGCGGTCGGCGCGCTGGCCGTCGCCGTCATAGCGGCGGGCCGGGCTACGATTCTCATCGACCCGGCGGACCCGGGAGTCGCGGCCGTGGTCGTCGTGCCAACCTCGGCCTTCGCTCCGGTGTCCGTTCCGGTTTTCAAGGGCGTTGGTGTACTGCGCCGAGTGAGACGCGAGGGCAGCCGCCGGTTCGCTACTCGTGACGGTCGCTGCCGAGGCTGGTCCCCCTGCGGCGAGGAGTCCCGCTGCCGCGACCGCCACAGAGGCGGCTGCGACAGCTACGCGGCGCACAATCCTGTAACCCATGATTTTTTTCCTCCTTGAACACCATGCAACCCGCCGAAGCGAGTGGCAGTGGCCGCCTTGGATCAGGCACTCGTGACACTACTCCTCATTTAGTTGAACAATGAACTATGAAAGTGTGAGGTATGCCATCCACTTAAATGTCCGTTATGTGGAATATCTCAGCGAGGCCCTTCAGCGGGTCGTTTGGCGCCAAGTTGGTCGCTGCAAGAAGGCGGTATGTGACTGTTCGCCGCGGCCAATGCGGTCCCCGAACGTGATCGCCGCCACGGCTGCGGATCACATGGATGCCGGAGATTGTGGCCGCTCTGGACGGCACCAGCGCCGGCGCCGTGCACTGCGGCGACGCCCGAAAACTCACCCAGCTCATCCCCGCCGCCCTCCACGGCGAGGTAAACCTCGTGGTGACCTCACCGCCGTACGGAAGCTCCGTGTACGGGCAGGTCCGCTCCAGCCGCGAGACCGGTGAACGCGGCGTTGTCAAGAAGGACTACCGCTACAGTCACGACCGCTCCAACCTCGCCCACGTCTCCACCGACCGGCTCCTGGACGCCTTCACCGAAATCCTCGCCCAGTGTCGTTTGATGCTGAGGCCTGGCGGCACTGTCGTGTTCACCACCCGCCCGTGGCGCGAACGCCGTGAACTCATCGACTTGCCGTAGGCAGTCCTGGCCGCCGGGAAAGCCGCCGGCCTGACTCCCACCGAACGCTGCGTGGCGCTCCGCGCGGGTATCCGCGACAGCCGTATGATCACCCGGCCGTCGTTCCAGATGAAGAGCTTGCGCGACGCCCGCCGCCGGGGCATCCCGCTCGCGGTGATCCAGCATGAGGATGTCCTCATCTTCACCAAGCCGCTCACCCCGAACGGAGCGTGCGAGGGCACGCTGACGTTGAACAGGTCATGGTGCGGAAGCACGACCCGGACACACGCCACGGAGGGCGTTTGCCGATCCCCTACCCACAGGACGCAAGGTGGCCGCGGCCCCCGGCTGGCCTGACGGGACGGGACACGATATACGGAACTCGTCAGCCGCTTCTGGTGCCCAGCAATCGATGACTCACCAGGCCCCAAACGGCGTCTGGGTCGGGCACTCGCCGGCACCCAGGAGGGGTACTTGGCATCGGGGTCGGAGCCCGGGGTGCCGGACATGGTGACGACGTGTCTCACCCCGAGCAGACCGGTGAGGCGGATGGTGCGGCGCAGGTCGTCGGCGTGCTTCGGCGCGACGCCCGGGAACGGGTTGAGCGGGTTGCCGTTGCAGTTGAGGCCGGTGGTCCGTCAACGGCTTGGCTGCGTGAGCCAGACGTGATTCAGGTCGGCCGGAGCCGCCGGTAGCGGTCGAGGCGGTCGCCGGTCTCGTGCCCGGTGCGGGCGATGGGTGTTGTAGTGGTGCTCGTAAGCGGTGAGCACCCCGCGCAGGTGCTGCTCGTTGTAGATCAGGTGCCGGTCGGTGCATTCGCGCCTGACGGTGCCGACCCAGCGTTCGGCGATTGCGTTCGCCCACGGTGCACGGACCGGTGTCCGGATCACCCGGGCACCAAGTGAGGTGAACACCTCATGGAAGGCACCGGTGAACTTCGCGTCGCGTCTCGGATGAGGAACCGCACCTGTTCGGCTCTGTCGCCCAGATCCATGACCAGGTTCCGGGCCTGCTGGGCGACCCACGAAACCGTCGGGTTCGCCGTGGCCCCTGCGATGTGGACGAGCCTGGTGCCGTGCTCGATGAAGAACAGCACGTAGATCCGCTTGAGGAACGCAGTCTCGACGTGGCGACATCGGCCTTGACGTCATCCCCGTTGGACAGCCGGGCCCGCCGCAGCCGGCCGTTGGTACCGCTCTCCAGCGCGCTGACGGTGGTGCCGAGGCGCAGGTCCACCCCGTGCGCCCGCTGCCGCGCCCGATGACCGCCCCGACGGTCCCGCCGAGCGCGCCCGCCGGCGGGGCGGTGCCGCGGTGGGTAACGGTGACTGGGATGCCGAGGTCCCGGCAGCTCGACGCCACCTCCGAGCTGGTGAAGCCGCCGCCGATGACGAGCACCCGGCACGGCCCGGCGGCGAGGTCGGCGCGCAACCGGTGGGCGTCGTCGCGGCCCCGCAGCACATGCACCCCGCCGAGCGCGGCCTCGTCGGCGACCGGCCAGGGCCGGACCCGGCATCCGGTGGCGATGACGAGCGCGTCGAAGCGGACGGAGTGGTCGTCGGCGAGGTGCACGGAGCGGTCGGGCCGCTCGAGCCCGGTCGCGGCCACGCCGAGCAGCCAGCGGGCGTTCAGGTCCCGGCTCCGCGGCAGCTGCACCCGGTCGGTGCCGATCCATCCGGACAGCACCGCCTTGGACAGCGGCGGGCGGTCGTAGGGTTCGTGCGGCTCGTCACCGATCAGCACGAGCTCGCCGGTGAACCCGTTCGCCCGCAGCGACTCCGCGGTGTGCAGGCCCGCCGGCGACGCGCCGATGATGACAATCCGCCGGAGGCTCCCTCGGTTCGGGCCGGTCATTCCCACACCGCCCCGACGCCGGCCGCCCGACCCAGGGTGATCGCCCGCATCGGGCAGGCCACAGCGGCCCGCTCCGCGGCCCGGTCGGACTCCGGGTCCGGCACGTGGTCGTACTCCAGCGACTCCGTGCCCCGGAACCGGAACACCTTCGGCGCCGCGTACACGCACTGCCCGTAGCTCTGGCAGCGGTTCAGGTCGACAACGACCCGCATGACAAGCTCCCTTCCCGGTGGCGATGACCGTCGCATCCGTCAGGAGCCGGCTGTGTCGCGCTGCGGCCCGGCCTTCCCGAGCTCGGCCTGCTCTCTCTTCATCGACCAGACGGTCCACAGCGTCAGCCCGCCCATGAAGGTGACCATGAGCAGCTGCGAGACGTTGGATGCGACTCGGATCGGCAGCAGGTAGACGGCTGCGATGCGCAGCGCGGCGTCGATCAGCAGCGTGGTGCCCCAGACCAGGGTGACGCGGCGCCAGCGGGCCCGCATGGCGCTCGTATCCGCGGTGGCCCGGAACTGTGCCGCCTGCTCCGAGCCGGCCTCGCGGGCGAATCGCAGGGCGGCGTAGTAGGCGAGAGGACGCCTGACGAGGCAGCTGCCGACGAGCACCAAGCCGGCTGTGGCGGACTGCGCCGAGTCCTTGGCGAGGACGAACCGGGCGTCACCCGTGGTGAAACTCAGCAGCAGACTCGCGCCGAACAGGAAGACCAGGAACAGCGCGAACGGGTCGATGCGGCGCTGCCGGATCGCCACCCAGAGCACGCGTAAGCCGGCGACGACGGTGCCTGCCAGCAGCGCGAGATAGGTGTTCGCACCGAGCAGTTCGGCGGCGAAGTAGGCGATGACCGAAAGGCCGACATCGTAGAAGAGCGTGGAGACCATCGCACGCATCACGGAGCCGGACCGCCGTGCGCTGGTGCCGGTTTCGGTGCGGGCAGCCGGACCGGACGGGTTCGAGGACATGGGAACTCCCAGTCGTGAATGGGCAGGAGGAGGGTTGACGTTCTTTTCCGGGCCGGGAAATGAAGGCAGCGACAGCCGGCGGAATTTCCCGTTTCGAACGATGCCGACGCTATGTCAGTCCGCGGTGCCGGACATGCGGCGTCCGCCGTAGATCCGGGTGGAGTCGTCTCCACCCGGATCTACACCACTCGCCGCAGGACGTCCGTGCCGGGAGGTTCTAGCTTCTCCGCCAGAGCACTTCGAACGTGCGGATCAGCGGAGGCGATTGAGGTGAGCGGTCCGGTGGAGATCGTGTTGGTCGTGGCGGCGGTGGGCTACCTGCTGGTCCGCCGCATGGCGGGGGAGCCGGCACAGGGCAAGCGGATGCTGGTGCTGCCGGCCGTGCTGGGCCTGATCGGCTTGTCGGAAGTGTCCGGGGTGGTCCGCACACCGTCGTCCGTGCTGTACCTGGCCGCCGCCACGGCGATCAGCGTCGCCTTCGGAGCACTGCGCGGCGCCAGCATGCGCATCTCCCGGCACGACGGCTACGCCTTCGTCCAGTACACGGGCATCACGGCAGCGCTGTGGGCACTGAACCTGGCGGTCGGGTTCGGCGGAAAGTTCGCACTCCACTCGCTCGACCCGAAGAACGCGGGCACGATCGGCGACGGCCTGCTGCTCACCCTCGGGCTGGGCATCCTGGCCGAGGGCCTGGCGGCCCTCTACCGATCGATGCGCCGCGGCCATCAAGTGATGTGGGGTCAGAACCAGGTGTCCGGATGGAACACTCGATCCGAGGCGCCTCGCGACCACCACTGACGATCTGGACCCCGCCACGATGACCAGCACCGAAAAGCGGCCGACGGCTCCGACCGGGCCCTTCTGGGACGAAGCGGTCCGGCCGGTCCTTACCATCGTCGCGATCACCCTGACCATCGCCCAGTGGCCGTCCCGCCGCATCCTGCTGCCCACTCTCGCGCTGCCGCTGTTCGTCCTCGCCTCGATCGGCGCGGTCGGATCGCTGTTCCCGTTGACCCGACTGAGCAACCGTCAGCAGCTCGCCGCGACAACCGCCTCGATGCTGTCCGGTTCGATGCTGCTGCCGCTCGTACACGCGACCGACGCGGCCTCGCTCCTCCCGTACATCGCCGCGTCAACGGCGGGCCGGAAGCTCGACTCCCCCCGGGCCGCCATCGGTGTCGCCGTGACCGGTTCGCTCGTCGCGACCGGCGCAACCTGGCTCGTCCAACTCCGGGTGCCTGACGCACCGCAGTGGCCGTGGTGGGCTTTATTGTCCGTCGGTCTGCCCGTCTACATCGGAATGTCCACGCGGTACCGGCTCGACGCGCTGCGCAGCGCCGAGCACGCGGCTGAGGAGGCCCAGCGCGCCCGGGAGTCCGAGGCACGCGAGGCCGCGCTGATCGAACGCGGACGCATCGCCCGCGAGATCCACGATGTGCTCGGCCACTCGCTGTCCGGGATCGCGATGCAACTGGACCTGGCCGACGCGCTGCACGAGGGCGGCCGAGAGGAGGAGGCAACAGCGGCCGTGCGCCGGGCTCGCGCGCTCGCCGTGGACAGTATCGGCGAGACCCGCCGCGCGGTGCACGCCCTGCGCGAGGACACCCTGCCGCTGCCGGACACACTGCGCCAACTCGCCGAACAGCACGGGGTCGACTTCGCGATCACCGGTGCGGGTGGTAAAAGCGATGCCATCGGTGCCGAGGCGACGCACACGGTCGTCCGGGCCGCGCAGGAGGCGCTCACCAATGCGGCCAAGTACGCTCCAGGCGCGGAGCGCAGCATGCGCCTGGCCCTCACCGCCGACCGCGTCACGCTGACCGTGCGCAACGGGCCCGCAACCGGGCCCCGCCGAGGCGAGCTGGCCGGCGGCACCGGGGTCGGCCTGGTCGGCATGCGCGAACGCGCCGCCCTGCTGGGCGGGACCCTGCAGGCGGAGCCGACCCGGGAGGGCGGCTGGACCGTGGAACTGGAGCTGCCCCGATGACCGGCAACCGCACCGCCGCCATCACCCTGGTGGTCGTCGACGACCAGGCGACCATCCGCGAGGCCCTCGCGGTCATGCTCGACCTCGCCGAGGACGTGACCGTGGTGGCCACCGCGGCCAACGGCGCGGAAGCGGTCGCGGCCGCCGAGGGGCACCATCCCGACGTGCTGCTGATGGACCTCAACATGCCGGTCATGGACGGCGTGGAGGCGACGCAGCGGATCCGCCGGGACCGACCGGACAGCAACATCCTCGTGCTGACCACCTTCGACGACGACGAGTCCATCCTGGCCGCGCTGCAGGCCGGTGCGAACGGCTACCTGACCAAGGAGGCCGATCGCAACACGATCCTGAACGCCGTGCGCACCGCGGCCCAGGGCCAGACCGTGCTCGCCCCCGAGGTACAGCGCCGCCTGCTGACCCTCGCCTCCCGACCCGCGCCCACACCGGCCACTCCGCAACCGGCCACCGCCCCGTCCCCGCCCGACGACCGGACCGCCAACCTGACCGCGCGGGAACGCGAGATACTCGGGCTGATCGGCGAGGGCCTGCGCAACCCGGAGATCGCGGCGCGACTGGTGATCAGCGAGGCCACGGTGAAGACGCACATCAACAACCTGTTCGCCAAGGCGGACCTGCACTCCCGCGCCGACGCCGTCCGCTATGCCCTGCGCCACCATTACCAGGAGAAATAGAGGCAGGCTGAAATCTCGTCACGGCACCTGTAGAGCCTAGATTTCATGGCACAGCCTCAGCTGAGGGGAGTGGGCCCTTCGAGAGATCCTGTGGCCGGAGCCGCCCTTGCGCCACCACGACCGAATCGTCAGTGGTCAACGCGGACCTCGGACACAACCGCGCAGCGCCGCTCCACCCGCAAGGTGCCTCCCAGAGTCGTGCCCGAGTGCTGCCACGCCTCGTGACCAAAACCAGAGGCGGATCTGCGCCGCCAACTCCTGAGGAAGGCCGCCGTGGCCGCAGTCGGTGGTGCGGTCTCCGCGCTCGCCAAGGCGGTCTGGGACACCTTCGGGAACGAGTGACTGTGGCGCGTACGGTCGTGCAAGGCCGCGTGCAAGACTCCCAGGCGTACGACGTCGTCGCGCATCAGCAGGCGGCGATGCCCGAGGAGTTGCTCGGGCCCCTGGTCGCCGGCCCCGAGCACGGCGGCCAGGAGCCGGAGGCTGAGCCTGGGGAGGCGATCGACCTGACGGCGCTGCGGGCTTTGGGGGAGTCCCGCACGGACGTGGAAGCATTGGATCTCACGGCCGAGCGGCTGTGTCACCTCCAGGACGCGTTTGCCGAGGCGGCTGACGACTCCTGCGCCCGCGCGGACCGCTAAGCCGACCAGGGCGATGCCGACGCAGCTCGTCGCCCACGCCCCGGTGCGTGAGGACGACCAGCAGGCGCACCACCTGCAGCAGCCCGGACCGCACCGAGGCCGGGCGGCCGGCCACCGGGCGAACCCGATGTCGTCGTGCGCACCGACGATGCCCGGCATCCACTCCACCGAGTGGAGTCCACCAGCCAGGAGTGCACAGCATCGCCGGGGGCTATGCCGCGCACCCCCCGATGCGCACCCGCCGCACTTCTCCTTGACCACGGTCCGTGTCAAAGAGAACTGCGTCGCCCTCAACCGGCCCGGCCACCGCATCAGGTGCGCACCCCGACCGCACGACGGTGCGGCTACCGGTGCGCTCAGAGGGCGGAGTGCACCGCGTGGGCCAGCACCAGGTGCTCGTTGCGCGTCACTTCAGGGTGTCGGCGGGCTCCGCATGGTCGGGGTCCGGGATGACGTTCACCGTGAATCGGAGCACTCTCGCGTCGGCGGGGAGGACATTCTGCTGCGACCCCAGCCCGCCGCCCGGAGGTGTCGAACGCCCCGTCGGTGGAGGTCCCGGCTCCCCCTTGGAAGCAGCGCCGAGTGGCCGTTGGAGGAAACTCCAGACTTGCGCCCAGTGTGTGTCGGTCGAGTAGGAGGCATTGACGACCCGGGGGACGCTTTCTACATTTCGTTGAACGCGGAATCGCGATTCCGCATTGTGGATTTCCTTATGGGTCGGATCTGTTCTGGCAGCTCCGGCGGGTGGATGACGACACTGCCGTCCGCCGGGGTCGTCCCAGCGTCACCGCGCTCGTCCCGCAGCTCGGTAGTCGTTCCCGGGCCCGAAGCCACTGCCAGATGTGGAGGAACAGCAGGTGGAAGGCCAGACATCGCTTGAGACTGAGGCGTCACGGCATCCCGTCGACGAGGTACTGCCACCCGGCCGGATGGCGACCGTCGCGCTCCAGCACGTAGCCAGCATGTACGCCGGGGTGGCCGCGCCACCGCTGATCATCGGCGCAGCGGCCGGACTGACCGCCGCGCAGCTCACCACCCTGCTCGCCGCCAGCCTGGTCATCGCAGGCGTCGCCACCCTCCTGCAGACGCTGGGCGTCTGGCGGATCGGCTCGCGGCTGCCCTTCGTCAACGGCGTTTCCTTCGCCGTCGTCTCACCGATCCTTGCCGTGGTCGGGGCGAAGAAGGGCGCCGCGCTGCCGCTGATCTTCGGCTCCACCCTGATCGCGGGGCTCTGCTGCTTCCTGCTGGCCCCGGTCTTCTGCCGGCTCGTCAGGTTCTTCCCGCCGGTGGTCAGCGGCACGGTGATCACGCTGATCGGGATCTCACTGCTCCCGGTGGCCGGAAACTGGGCGCAGGGCGGCAACTCCCATGCGGCGGACTACGGTTCGCTGGTCAATCTGGGCCTCGCGGGGCTCACGCTGGTCGCCGTGCTGCTCTTCAACCGCTTCCTGCACGGCTTCCTGCAACGGATCTCGATCCTGCTCGGCCTGCTGGTCGGCACCCTCGCGGCGATCCCGCTCGGCAAGGTCGACATGCACGCGCTCAGCAGCCTGCCGGTCTTCGAACTGCCGCACCCGTTCGCCTTCGGTGCACCTCGCTTCGAGGCGGCCTCGATCATCTCCATGCTGGTGGTGATGGTGGTCTCGATGACCGAGTCCACCGCCGACATGATCGCGCTCGGTGAGGTCGTGGAGCGGCCCGCGGACGACCGCACGATCGCGGGCGGCCTGCGCGCGGACGGGCTGGCGACGGCGTTCGGTGGGGTGTTCAACGGCTTCATCTGCTCGGCCTTCGCACAGAACATCGGGCTGGTGGCGCTGACCAAGATCCGCAGCAGATACGTGGTCGCGCTGGCCGGGGTCTTTTTGATCGTGATGGGTCTGCTGCCACCGGTCGGCGCGCTGGTCTCGCTGGTGCCGCAGCCGGTGCTCGGCGGGGCGGGCGTGGTGCTCTTCGGCTCGGTGGCGGTGGCGGGCATCCGCACGCTCGGCAAGGCGGACCTGAGTGCCGGATCGAACGCGGTCATCGTGGCGGTCAGCCTGGCCTTCGGGATCTTCCCGATCGCCTTCCCTGACTTCTACCATGCCTTCCCCGAGCAGGTCGCGACCGTGCTGAGCTCGGGCATCTCGGCAGGCTGCCTGATGGCCGTCACGCTGAACCTGCTCTTCCATCACCTGGGCCGAAGTCACGAGGTCCCGCCCGCACACGGGCCGGAGGAGCAGATCGCGGTCCCGGAGCAGATCGCGGTCCCGGAGCAGGTGAAGAACGTGAGCTGATCCCGGTCAGCAGGCCGATTCCTCGCGCGGGCTCATCACGACACCGGAGGCGCGGGTCTGGTCGAGCAGCCGTAACAGCTCGATCAGGCCGGCCTTCGCCGGCGTCGGCCGGCCACCCGGGCAGAAGTTCTCCGGGAGCCAGGCCGAGCGCGCCCAGCCGACTGTCGCCGAGCTGCCCCGGCCGTTGGGGCGGGCGGGCCCGCTATCTGCACGCCGTGGCATGACCGGAATGCGGCGAGACCTGCCACCGGCGAAGTCTCAAACCGATCACCCCGGGGGGTCCATGGAACCGTGGGCCACGGGCCGGTCTTCCTGCAGGAAATGGCGGTCTGTCACCTGCGCCGGACCGAGGACGGGTCGACCGTGCCCGCGCTCTGTCGAGCCGCCCCGGGAGTGTGTGGCCCTTCTGACTGCGTCCGACAGGCCCATCCGACATCCGTGACCGCTCACGCACCCCTCCTCCACGCACCTCTCGTTCACCCACCTTGAAGGCAAGGCAGAGCTGGCAACCTTCGCTTCACACCGAAGAACGCAGAGCCCACTTCACCCTGTGGACGAACTACTCCCGATCGCGAAACTCTCGCTGTACGGCTTCCAGCACGTCCTGGCGTGTTACGACGGCGCGGTGGTGGTACCGATCGTGCTGGGCAACGCGCTCGATCTCTCGGCCGAGGAACTCGTCTACCCGATCAACGCGGACCTGTTCACCGCGGGCATCGCCACGATCATCCAAGCCTGGGGTTTCTGACGGATCGGAGCGCGGCTGCCATTCGTCCAGGGGGCGACCTTCACCGCCGCTGTCCGCGTGTGAGGGCGGGCTTGTTGTGTGGGCGGCCCGGCTGATGGGGCAGGGCCGGGATGTGGTGGTCCACGCCGAGGCCGGCCCCGCCCCCGACCGCCGGCCCGTCGGGCCGCCTCACGGTGAGCGGCTGGTCGAGCTGCGCCGCTCGGAGCTGGACGCACTGCGCCTGTACGTGTGCCGCCTCGGTGCCCGGCTGCGGGTGCCGCCGGCCGACGGCCTGGAGGAGAAGGTGCGCACCGCGCGCCAGTTCGGCAGCCTCTGGGTTGTACCTGAACGAGGAACAGATCGAGTCGGTGGCCTACGCCTTCCACCTGCGCTCGGTGGGCGCGTCCGCTGCGGAGGACAACCGCTTCGGCCGCGAATACGGCGTCGTCTTCCGCGTCGGCCGGCAGGTGGGCAGCGGGCGGTCGAACCGCTCAAGCTGAGGCGCCCGGTCTGCCGCCCCTCTCCTGGCAGCCCGCAGCGGCTTTCGCACGCCCTCTGCGGCTGTAACACTGCCCGTACGACGGTCCTGTGTCAGCCCGCCGCACTCTTGGTGCCGGCCCCAGGCCCCACCCAGCCTCCGCGCTGCCCAGCCCGATCTGCTCAACTCCCTCCCCGTAGCCCACCTCCCCGACCTGGACGAGCTGCGGGGACTCTGGCTCCGCGCATTACCCGCCGGACAGGCCCTAGAGCAGGCTGAGGGCCTGCATCGCATCGCGTTCGATGCGCGAGAGCTCGTGGAGGATGGAGCCGGCTTGTATGAGGTTCTTCGCGTCGCCGGATTCGCCTGTTGCCGCGATGAGTACGGCCACTTGTGTCCAGAGGGTGGCGGCCTCGGCATACAGGCTGTGGCCGGTGCGCAGGTGGCTGCTGTTGATCAGCGGGGCGCACTCGGCGAGGAAGTCCCGGTAGAGATTCCGGAACAGGGCGCCGCCGGTGCCGGCCCTCTCCATGAGGACGGCGGTCCGCGGCAGGTCTTCCTGCGGACTGTCACTGCGTTCCAGCCACTTCGGCACTTGCTTGGCGGTCTTCTCGATGCCCCGGTGGCCCAGATTCGCGATGGGCGGGTTCAGGAAGGCGTCGGCGCAGATCTTGATCGCGGGGATGATCCGGTCCTGCAGTGGCTTCGGGCTGCTGGGCGCTGTGATGGTGAAGGAGCGGTGCTTGGCGGTCATGGGGCCGCGTTCGGCCCTGGCTCTGGCCAGGCTGGCGAGACTGGTGGAGACGGCTCCGCCCTGCGGGTCGGTGTCCACCAGGTAGGCGTCCTGTTCGTCGTAGCCGTACATGGCCACGACGTGACCACCGAAGTGCACCTTGGTGCTGAAGTAGTCCAGGTGGTAGCTGTCGAGTTGCAGCCCGACCGGCCGACCGGCGTCGATGGGTGCCGCCACGTTGTGCCATGCCTTGCGCGGGGAGGTGGTCTCTTCGACCAGCAGCTCAAGCCCGAGGGCGGCGGCCAGGTTCCTGGTGAGTTCGAACGGCTTGACCCGGCCTCCCAGGAAGGGAAAACCCATGGCTCTGCTGTCCCAGTAGATGAAGGACAACCCGGAGCCTAGCCCGAACAGCATGGGCTCGGACAAGTCGAGTCCCACATGCCGCAGTAGCACGCCCAGCGCCGTCGTCTCGCAGTGCTGCATGCCGCGGACGTCGATGTCTTTCACCATGGCCATGCCGCTCATTCTTCCCCTCACCTGCCGAACCTGCCGACGACGCCGCAGATGGGCGTGACAGACCACCGCGTCCCAGGCATGACCCGCCGACGGGACCCAGCCACGCCCATGTGCCTGGTTCGCCGGTTGGCAGGCACAGCGTCTGAACTGGTTCGTGGGACATCGGTCTCGTGACTGACGGAGCGCGCCCGCGTCGGCGGGGAGGACCCCATGTGCCCGTCATCCACGTCCCAATGGGGCGGAGCACACGGCCCGGCCGTTCCCCTCGCTGCACCCCTGTCGTTACCCGCGTGTGCCCAGCACATCGAGGTAGTGCCGGTTGTACATCACGCCCAGGATGTTCCCGAAGGGATCGGTCACGGAGGCGGTGACGAACCCCGCACCGCGCTCCGTGAGTGGCTCGTACTCCTTCGCCCCCAGGGACAGCAGCCTTCCGAGAGCCGCGCTCACATCGTCGACATGCCAGTACACGACAGCACCGCCCGGCCGCGTCCCCGCCTCTGCGGGCGCGTAGCGACTGTCGATCAGCCCCAGCTCGTGCTGGTAGTCGCCGAGCCGGAACTCGGCGTACCCCGGCCGCTCGAAGTACGGCTCCACCCCCAGTAGTTCCGTGTACCAGCTCTTCGCCGCCGCCAGATCAGCGGCCCAGAAACTGACGGTGGTAAGCCCTCGCAGCATGGGTGTCCCCTTCCCTCCTGCCGTGGATACCGCATCCCGGCCGATGCCGCGACAGTAGACGTCAATGAGGTCAGAAACTGTCCTCATCGCGCGATGAGTCTTGGCGAACTGATGGCGGTCCGCATGACCGCCCGCTGATCGCCATCAGTCGAAACCCCGGGGCCGTGGCACCGCCCAGGACAGGTGCTGATCGCTGTGGCATGCCCGCGCCCCGGGGGGTTCAGCGGCCGTGGGCCCTCAGCCGAAGTCCTTTGCGTGGTCGCGGGCCCAGTGCGCGAAGCTGTGGCCGGGCCGACCCAGCACACGCCGCACGGTCGGTGTACACGGCTACCGCCGGTCGCGGCCAGGGAAAGGAACTGCAAGATCGCTTCGACAGTTGCCGGGTCGGAAGAGCGACCGTAGCGCTCGCGGGCCTGGTCCGGGGAGAGTTCCTCGATGCGCAGAGTCCTGCCGATCGCCTGCCCGATCTGTTCCACCTGGCGGCGCTGCGAGATCAGTTCGGGTCCTGTCAGCACGGCCGCGCTCGATGGATCGGTCGCCACCGCATCCTCGGCACCGACACGCAGCGCCGTGACCGCGACGGCTGCGACGTCGCGTTCGTGGACCGGCGCCGTGACGGCGTCGGGGTGGACCAGCCGCACCGTGCCGCTCGACCTGATCGACCCCGCCCAGCGCAGGCTGTTGCTTGCCAGGACCAGGGGCCGCACCGGCGTCCAGGGCAGGCCGGCGGCTGACAGTGCGTCCTCGACCGCACGGTGCTCCTGGGCGATCGCGTTGTGCTCCATGCCCGGCAGCAGAACACTGCCGGAGGAGAGCAGTACGACGCGTTCAAGGCCTGCCTCGGCGGCCACTGTGGTGTGGCAAAGCCTTCGGCGCTGGCCGGCGGGGCGTAGAGAAACACCCGGCGCACGCCGTCGAGTGCGGAGCGCAGGGTGTCGAGCCGGGTGAGGCCGGCGGTCACGACTTCGGCCGCGTCCGGCAGGTCGGCTCCAGCCCGAGGGTCGCGCACAGAGGCACGAACGGGTTCGCCGACAGCGAGCAGTTGGTCCACGACATGGCGACCGACGCCACCTCGGGCTCCGATGACCAGAGTGGTCATGATGTGCTCCTCTCGCAGAATCAGCTCCGGCGAGGGCGAGCACAGGCACGTCAGGCGACCCGCGAAACGACCAGGAGCCGGTTACAGCCCGGCTGACGTGCAACGCGGTGCTACAGGGCGCTCAACCTCGACCGGATGCGTTCCGGTACTCGCGCCTCAGGGCCACCGCAGTGACTGGCGAAGCGTTCCGACGCCGCGCTTCGCCTACCGGAACCGTAGCACTGCCCTCGCCGCGAGCATGGCACCACGGCGGTACGAGCGGTCGTGCCTCGCAAAGTGGTGTATCTGGCACGAGTTCGTGATGCCGCGGACCGCAGGTACAGGAGCGGCCAACGCTCGGCCCCGGCGGGCACTTGACCGTGACCGGCGTGGATTCGGTTCGGCGCCGGGTATCGCGGTCTGCCCCCGATCACTGCACGGTCGCGGCACAAGCATCCAGACCAGCCCGGCCGCTACGCGGTGAAGCCGCCGTCGATCGTGAGGCTGGCTCCGGTGACAAAGGCCGCCACTGGCCCCGTGAGGTACGAGACCAGGGCGGCGATCTCCCGCCGGCTGCCGGTACGCGGTAGGGCCAGCCACTTGAGCATGGCCTCGGCCAGCGGCCCGTCTGGAGTGGAGTGGCCGGGGGAGGGCGTAGTACCCAGGGGGGCGGGCCTGGGACGGACGGTACCGGTGCCCTACCACGGCCTGGGCGGCGACTACTTCACCCGGCGGGATCCCGAACGGGCCGCACGCCGAGCCGAGCCGCAGTCTCCCGGCTCAACGAACTCGGCTTCTGCGGCACTCTCGACCCTATGGACGCCGTTTCCGCATGAACGGGTCGAACGAAGCTCGGCGGGCATGGTCCCGACCGGGCCAACAGTCTCGCTCGGAACCGCCTCTACCTGCAGTTGTTTACGCGTCAGAGACGCTCGGCGGCTCTCACGCGATCTGCTCCCCGTCGGGGTGGTCGGTGGACTTCGACAGCTCGTTCCAGGCGGCTGTCTCCGCATCGAAGGCGGAGCGGGCCTCGGCGACGAGGCGGAGGGCGTCGCTGCCGAGGATGAGGTGGGTCGGCGGCTTTTCGGCCTCCACGATGGCGAGCAGGGCACGGCCGGCTTGGGCGGGATCGCCGAGCTGCTGACCGCGCATGTCGAGGCGGCGTTCGCGGATCGGGGCGAAGATCGGGTCGTAGTCGGCGACAGTGCTCTCTACGCGGTGCATGGAGCGGCCGGCCCAGTCGGTGCGGAAGGAGCCGGGCTCGATCGCCGTGACGTGGATGCCGAATGGTGCGACCTCCAGGGCGAGCGTGGCCGCAATGCCCTCTACGGCGAACTTGGAGCCGTGATAGGCGGCCAGGCCAGGGAACGCGCGCAGACCGCCCATAGAGGTCACGAACAGGATGTGCCCGGCACGGCGCTCGCGCATGCGGGGCAGAACGGCTTGGGTGACCGCGATGACGCCGAAGACGTTGACGTCGAACTGGTGGCGGAAGGTGTCGGGCGGGGTTTCCTCGAAGGTGCCCTCGACGCCGTAGCCGGCGTTGTTGACGAGTACGTCGATGGGGCCCACCTTGTCCTCGATCGCTGCGACGGTCGGCGCGATGGCATCGGTGTCGGTGACGTCCAGCACGCGGGCGTGAGCGCGGCCCGGAGCGAAGTGCTCGAAGGCGGCGATCTGGTCCGGGTTCCGGACGGTGCCGATGACGGTGTGGCCGGCCTCGAGGGCGGCGGTGGCGAAGGCGCGGCCGAGGCCGCTGCTCACGCCGGTGATGAGAAAGGTGCGGGACATGTGTCTCTCCGTGGGAATCGGAAGTGTCAGACGGTGGAGCGCATAAACCCGTCGAGGGCAGTGCGCGTGAGCTTCTCGGCGCTTGTCCGTGAGGTCGTAGTGGCCGGTGAGCCTGCGGGAGATGAGTGGCCCGAAGAGGATGCCGATGACGTCGTCCGCGTCGGTGTCGGGCGAGGCGTCATCGCGGTCGACGGCGCGTTGCCACAGGGCCGCGACGGCCTGCGGCGGAACGTCTCCCGGCCATGGTCGGTGTCGCCGTCAACGGCTGTTCGCGGATGCCTCGTTCGAGGTGGTGACCGTACCTGGGCCGGTGGAACGTCGCGGCGCCGCGGAGCCTTCCGCGGGCCCGGACCTCGCCAGCCACAGGCCGGTGAACACGGCGGTGGCCAAAGTGACCGTGCCGGCAGCGAGGAAGGCGCTGTTGAGGCCGGTCTCGAAGGAGGCGCCGCCGGATTGCCGGGTGCGGACGATGGCTCCGAGCACCGCCACGCCGAGCACCGCGCCGATCTGCCGGGTGGTGCTGCTGATGCCTGATGCGAGGCCGCCTTCCTGCGGGCCGACTGCTTGGATGGCGGCTCCCGTCAGTGGGGACATGGTCAGGGCGAAGCCGATGCCGACGACTCCCAGCCGCCACCACACGTTCCCGTAGCCGGTGTTGGCGTGCACCATGCCGAGCGCCAGCAGTCCCAGGCCGGCCAGGGCCAGGCCGGTGGTCACCACGATTCGGAAGCCGTACCGGGCGGCGAGCCGGCCCGCGTACGGGCTGACGATCACCATGGCGAGGGATGCCGGCAGGGTCTGCAGTCCGGCACGCAGGATCGAGCTGCCCTGGACGTACACGAAGAACTGGGAGAAGAAGAACGACGAACCCATGAGCGCGAACCCCACCACGACCATGGCGGTGTTGGACACGGTGAACAGCCGCTGCCGGAACAGCCGCAGCGGCAGCATCGGAGCGGAACGACGCGCTTCGACGGCGGCGAAGGCGGCGAGGAGGATCACCGCGACGGTGAAGCTGCCCAGGATCACCGGCGACGTCCAGCCGCGGGCACCACCCTCGATCAGCCCGTAGGTCAACGCCCCCACCCCCGGAACGGACAGCACCGTCCCCGGACCATCGATCGCGGGGGCGCTCGGATTGCGGGCCTCTTCAAGGCTGCGCAGACCGACCAGCACAAGGACCACGCCGATGGGCAGATTGACCAGGAAGATGGCGGGCCAGCCGAAGGCATCTGTCAGCATGCCGCCGGCCACGGGGCCTGCGGCCAGGCCGATTCCGCTGAATCCGGCCCACAGCCCGATCGCCTTGATTCGTTCTTGCGGCACGGGATGGGCGGCGGCGATCAGGGCCAGCGAGGCAGGGCTCAGCGCCGCGGCTCCGATCCCCTGCAGCGCCCGCCCGGCGACCAGCCAGCCGACCGAGGGCGCGAGGCTGCACAGCACCGACGCGGTGGTGAACACCGCCACGCCGGTCAGGTACACGCGCTTGCGGCCGAACCGGTCGGCGAAGACACCGCCGGACAGCAGGAGCATGGCGACCAGCAGTACGTACGCGTCGACGATCCACTGCAGACCGGTCAGCTGAGTGTGCAGCCGGTGCTGCATATCGGGCAGCGCTGCTCCCACAATCGTGTTGTCGAGCAGGACCATGAATTGGCCTAAGCAGGTCACCGTGAGCAGCACGGCCCGGTTTGGGCGACTGCCTGCGGCCGCAGACGATGCAGCCATGGGGAGTCCTCTCCATCGTTGGTTGCGCCTCTCCACGGCCGACGCGGTCAGCCTCCGGGCGCTCTAAAGCAGCCAGTGGCTGCGTTAGGCGACTGTAAGGAGGGTTGCCTCGCAAACGCAAGTCACGACTGCGTTAAGGTGGGGGCATGAACGAGCGACAGCGAGCCCGGCGGCCCGGCGGGCGCAGCGCCCGCGTCGGCATGAAGGTGCACCAGGCCGTCACCGACCTGATCAGCGAGCGCGGCTACGGCAACTTCACCGTCGGCGAGGTCGCAGCCCGCGCGGGCGTGGCCGACAGCAGCATCTACCGCCGGTGGGGCAGCCTGGAAACCCTGCTCACCGACGTGGCACTCACCCGCCTCAACGCGCAGTCGCCGATGCCCGACACCGGGAGCCTGGCCGGCGACCTGCGCACTTACGCGGCCAACGTGGCCCGCGAGATCACCGGACCCGACGGCCTGGCGTTGCTGCGCCTGGCCGTCGCCCTGTCCAGCAACGGTCAGCAGGGCCTGCAGGCGCTTGACGACCTCCTCGCCGAACGCACCCGGCAACTGCAGTCCATGCTCGATCGCGCCCGCGAACGCGGCGAGCACGCACCCGACGCGTTCGGCGTGCTGGACCACATCCTGGCCCCGATGTATATCCGCGTCTTGCTCGGCAGGGGCCCGCTCACCCCGGACTACGTCGATGGGCTGGTCGACCGATTGCTGTGACCT
This sequence comes from Streptomyces sp. NPDC001093, assembly GCF_040298985.1. NCBI lineage: Bacteria > Bacillati > Actinomycetota > Actinomycetes > Kitasatosporales > Streptomycetaceae > Streptomyces > Streptomyces sp. NPDC001093. The sequence goes on from NZ_JBEPBF010000025.1 coordinate 64,306, forward strand.
CGACCTGGTCCGCAAGGGGTAATGCTGCGCGCTCAACTGGCCCGCTCCACCCCATCGAGCCCACCCGATGCGCCACTCCCGCACCGCTGGCAGCACCCGTGCGCATAGGCCACCGAGTGGATGCGCAAACCGGCGGACTGGGGTGCGCTTCGTGCTGCGCACCAGATGCACGATGCGCACCGGTTGGATGCGCACCACCGCGCGAGTGTGTTGGAAGCGTCCCAACCGGTCTGGCACATCGAGTCGGACGGGATCTGCCGGATAGGCTCGGCGAAATCATCCGAGACCAGGCGACGGGTGGGTAACTGATCGTTTCAGAATGAGGTTCGCAGGCGGCGGAGGCGTATGAGGCTGCAGGCCAGTTCGAGCAGGCCCTGGTGGAGATCGGCGCGTCGTTCGAACAGCACGTACATGACGCCGGCGAGTGCTGTCCTGCCGGGAACAGGCAGCCGACCGGGATAGCGGCGGCGCCGTGCGGGAGCGGGCGGCAGCAGCGAGGCCACCCGCTCCCACAGGTCGTCAGGAACAAGACCAGTACGCACTCCGGACACACCCTCTCGACCAAGATCGCCGAGCACAGGACCCGCGACTCAACTCACTGAAGCGATCGGTAAGGAGGTAGGCCCCGTGGCGCCCACCGCTGTTCGCGCCGCCGCCACGAATGCTGCGATCGCCGGGTGCGTGCCGCCGCCCGCGCGGAAGGCGACCTTCGAACGGCGGAAGAGGGGCAGCCGGGTCAGGACCACGCCCTCGGGGGCGTGTGCGGCGGCCATCTCCGGTACGAACCCGGCGCCTTGCCCGATGGCGGCCAGTGCCAGGACCGTACGGAAATCGTTGACCTGGTGGCGGATGCGCGGCTGGAAACCGGCCGCCTGGCAGGCGCGTACGGCCATCGCGTGACCGGTCGTACCGTCCCGGGCCGTGATCCATGGGGACGCGGCCCACGGTCCGAGCAGTTCCGCCAGCGTGTCGCCGCGGGCGGCGGGACCTCTTGCGGGATCGGTGTCGGTGGAGTCGCCCGTTGCCAGGTACATCGGCTCCTCCAACAGGGGCACCTGGTCGACCGTGGTGTCCGGGGACGCGGGCACGAAGTCGTAGTCGTGGACGAGGGCCACGTCGAGTTCGCCGGCACGTAGGCCGTCGGAGACCCGCGCCGAGTCGATCTCCTGCACCATCGGTTCCAGCGCGGGATGCCGCCGGGCCAGTTCGGCCAGCGTGGCGGGCACGATCGCGGGGCCGCCAGAGGGAAACGTCCCGATCCGCAGCGGCCCGCCGATGCCCTCGCGTGCCCCGGCCAGCTCGGAGACCGCCAGTTCGAGGCGTTCGAGGACGGCGTCGGCGTGGGTGACGAGGGCGCGGCCCGCGGGGGTGAGCACCACCCGTCTGCCACTTCGTTCCAGCAGGGGTACGCCCGCCTCGCGCTCGAGCACGCTCAGCTGCTGGGAGACGGCCGAGGCGGTGAAGGTCAGCGCCTCGGCGACGGCCGCGATGGTGCCGCGTCGGTCCAGTTCGCGCAGCAGGTGAAGACGTCGGACATCGAGCATAAGGTGAGCTTACGTATTAGCGAAGAAACATGAACTGGATCTATTGGGTTTGTGTCGGTCAGGCTGGGCGCATGAAGCCCGAAGCGAACCTCACCGGCCTGTTTGTCCCCTTGGTGACCCCGTTCACCGACGACCTGCGCCTTGCCCCGGACGCGCTCGCCCGGCTCGCCAATGAGGCACTGTCAGTCGGCGGGGCGCGCGGACTCGTTGCCCTGGGCACTACCGCGGAGGCGGCCACGCTGACCACCGAGGAGAAGCAGGCCGTGGTCCGCATCTGCTCGGCCGCCTGCCGGGCACACGGCGCTCCGCTGATCGTCGGCGTCGGCACCAACGACACCGCCTCCGCCATCACGACACTGCGGGAGCTCGCTCAGAGCGGTGACGTGACCGCGGCGCTGGTTCCCGCGCCGCCCTACACCCGGCCCGGCGAGGCGGGAACGCTGGCACACTTCACGGCGCTCGCCGAACACGGGGGCCTGCCGCTGGTCGTCTACGACATCCCGTACCGCACCGCTCAGCCCCTCAGCACCAGCACCCTGAACGCGCTCGGGCACCTGCCGCAGGTCGTCGGGGTCAAGTACGCGACCGGTGCGATCGACGCGGCCGCGATGGAACTGCTCGGCTCGTCGGCACCGGGCTTCGCGGTGCTCGGCGGCGATGACGCCGTCATCTCGCCGCTGCTCGCGGCGGGCGCGCGCGGAGGCATCCTGGCGTCGGCCAACGTCCGCACCGCTGACTTCGCCGAGCTGATCTCGCTGTGGCAGCGCGACGCCGCCGGACCGGCCCGCAGGCTGGGAGCCGAGCTGGCCCGGCTGTCCGCCGCGCTCTTCGCCGAACCGAACCCGACCGTTATCAAGGGGGTGTTGCACGCCCAGGGCCGCATCCCCAGCCCGGCCGTCCGGCTGCCGCTGCTGGCCGCCTCCGCCGATTCGGTCCGGCGGGCGGCGGACCTGGCCACCGCCCGGAGCCACCAAGCCCACCAAGAGGCCGCGGCCTGACACAGGCACATGGTCCCCCGAGGGGGAATTCGTGCACGACGATGCAAGCCGATTGCGCCCGCCCGCTCCCGCGCCACCACACGCCCTACATGGGCATTGCTCGTCGGTGATCAACCGGTCGATCAGGGTCAGCTGCCGCGTGGTCTGCTGCTCGACGACGCGGCGGACGAACCGCATGGCTTCGTATGCGGCAAGGAGCAGCGTTCCGACAGCAGTTCGGGCGGCACCGAGGACACCGGCCCCTCTCGGATGCTCACGGCTTCGGGAGGGGCCGCGGACGCTCGGGAGGCGGCGACCCTGGTCCAAGCGTCTGAGGCCGGTCACCGGCTGAGGACAAAAGCGCTGGCCACGGGTGTAGGCGGTCGGCCATGTCCGCGCCGTTGCCGACCACCACGCCCTGGGCCAGAGGCGTCTCCCGAAGTCGCGAACATCGCCTCCGCGCACGACCGTGCGACGCCCGGAGTCACGGCGAAACGACGACGCGACTCGCGTACAGCCAAACCGCAGCATGTCGAGGCGGGTCAGCGGGGAATCGTCGTGCCCTTGGGCTGTCCCGTCACACTGAAGGTTGAACATGTGCCATCGGAGTGTGAGCGGGGGCGTCCGGCCCGGACGAGGCGTTCGAACCGGAGGGGCAGCGCGAGTGCAGAAGGGCTGCTCAGCGTTGATCGGGCCGGAACAGTCCGTCGATGATCCGCCGAAGTACGGCCTCCTCCTGATCGGCGCCTTCCGTCCGCTCGTACTCGGTGAGGGCGACGCCGGCGAGCGTGAACTCGTCAGTGAGTGCCCGCACTGCCCCTAGCAGCTCTTCGACGCCGAGCCCGCCGGGCTCAGGGGTGCCGACTGCCGGGAAGATCTGCGGGTCGAGGACGTCGAGGTCGATGTGGACGTACACCGCCTCGGCGCCGGTGGCACGCACCGCGTCCAGGAGCGGCCCTGGACCAGCCAGCTGCTCGACGCAGAGGTGCCGGATGCCGCGGCGCCCGACCAGGTCCTGCTCACCTGGGTCCAGTGACCGCGCGCCCGCCAGCACCACGCGGTCGGCCGACAGACTCCGCGCGGGCCGCAGGCCCTCTGGCCCGTCGCCGATGAGCGCACGCAACACCATGCCATGGAAGGCTCCGGACGGCGACGACTCCGGGGAGTTGAGGTCTGCGTGCGCGTCGAACCACACCAGCGCAAGCCGGTCCTCGAATACCGAGAGCGCAGCCTCGACCGGGGCGAGGTCGACCGCGCAGTCGCCCCCGACGATCACCGTGAGGTCGCCGGCCGGGACCTCGGCCAGTGCCGCGCGCACCGCTTGCAGATGCCGTTCCAGCACATCGGCGTTCTGTACGCCGCCCCGCGCCTTGCCGACGCCGTTGGCGAGCGGGACCGTGCGCCGCCGACCTGCAGGAATCAGCTCGGCAAGCCGAACTGCCCCCTCGCGCAGCCGAGGGGCTGTAGCCGCCCCCGATCCCTGCCACTGCGCCACCTCGACTACGTGCAGACCCGACACGAACATCTCCCCCCTGGTGATCAAAGTAGCCTATGCCCGCGCCCCGGCCGTCCTGCAAGCCGCGTCACTCAACCTTTGATGACACGAACTGCACGGTGGTCAGACTTCAACGGCACTCGGTGAAGCCTCACCAGCACAGGACATGGGTGGTCGTACGCCGACCGGTTGCCGGTGTGCGGCCGTGTCAGAGTTGGATGTCGAGCCATTCCCGGAAGGTGGGACCAGCGAGCTTGGCGTGGGGCTCGGCAGGAACTCGCCGCTGGCCGAGGACGTCGATGGCCGACAGCGTCTCGATGGCGATGCTGCTGGTGCTGGAGACACTCGCGCCGGTCGAGCGGGCGGTGTTCGTCCTGCGCGAGGTGTTCGGCCTGGACTACGACGAGATCGCCGAAGCCGTCGGCAAGAGCCCGGCTGCGGTGTGCCAGCTCGCCTACCGGGCCCGGGCGCACGTCGCCGCGCGCCGCCCCCGCGGCACCGTCTCCGCGGCACCGTCTCCGCGGCACCGTCTCCGCGGCCGAAACCCGGGCCGTGATCCAGGCCTTCCAGCAGGCGGTTGAAACCGGCGAGCTGCAGCGTCTGCTCGACATCCTCGCGCCGGACGTGGTCGCCCTCAGCGACGGGGGCGGAGTCAAGCGCGCCCTGCTGCGGCCCGTCGCGGGTGCCTACCAGGTGGCTCGCTGCCTGGCAGCCCGGTGGGACAGGCACGGCGTCGAAAGGGCGATCGAGCTGGTACAGGTCAACGGCGGCCCGGGACTGCTGGTACGGGTCAACGACGAGATCCACACCGTCATGGCGGTGCGCATCGACGACGGACTCATCACCGGCCTCTACGCCGTGCGCAACCCTGAGAAGCTCTCGCATGTGAAGCAGGAGACCACCGTGAGCCGTTGAGGCCAGCACACCGGTGCCATGAATGGCTGGCTGCGTAGGTCATCTCCAAGAACGGTTGCTTACGGCCTTCAGGAGCGCTTCACGATCACCGGCGTCCGGAATGTCGGCGGGATACAGGAACACCCGCCACGGGAGCGTACGAGTGTTGCAGGGCGTGGGGGACCGGCACAGCCGGACGGCCAGGACGCCGGCAGTGGTTGCCCTCGGTCAGCGGTTGGTGGGGCTCAGCAGCGTGGCGGCCGCGGCGATGAAGGCGACGGATGCTTCCTTGGCCGCGTGCCGCCGGGCGTCCAGCTCGGTCCGGTCGGAGGCCTTGCGCAGCGCGTACGTGGCATCTGCGGCCTGCTGGGCGGGGCCGGCCAGCTCGGGGACCAGGATCTGAAGGCGGATGTGGGGCGCGGTGATTGCCGCCCGGGTGTCGTGGGATCTCGTCTGGGCCTCCAGCTGGTGCTCGGTGCCTGCCTCGGTCAGGGCCAGGCGCTCCCGGTGGAACATCGCCGAGCGGTGCGCGTCCAGGGCGGCCGCGAAGTCGGTGACGGCATCGAGCTGGTCCTGGCGGTGGCTGTCGGCGCGCTCCTCGGCCCGTGCGGTGCGTGCCGATCGGTGCTGGAGGAGTCCGGCGGTCAGGGCACCGGCGAGGGTACCGAGCACGGCAACGATCGAAGGCCATATGGACATCAGGTGTTGGTCCTCTCGGGTAGTCGGTTTCAGTCCGCCACCAGCAGGCAGAAGAGGATCAAAACACGCACTGATGTGTTCCGTGCCATGCTGCAGTCGCTGCGTCGATTCTGTGCGTTGGAGTGAAGTCAGCGGCCCTCCAGCAGCCTCGGCTTGCTACGGAGCCGTCTCGAACTAGGCAGGGGGCGCGACCGGGAGACCGCCGGCGCCGGGGCCGATCAAAAGGTCGACCAGGTGTTGGACACGGGCATGGACCGCCTTCACGAGGTGATCGCGGGCAAGCTCGGCGGCGACCCCGCGCTGGAACGGCCCTGAAGGGTGGGCCGGATAGGCTCGCGCCGGTTCGGCTGCGGCTGTCTCGACCGCTCGCGCGCGGCCCGTACGACGCTCCGGTTGGTTCCCTGACCCGCGGACATCGGCGCACGCCTCCCGTCCGTGTGCCTACTGCACAGCGCTTGCACGAGGTGCAAGGCCCACCGACCGCCGGCCGAGCGGCACGGCATGGCAGCGCGCCGCTACCAGCACCCACGCCAGCGGAAGCTAACGACGGCCTCGGTCGAGCCGGTTGAACAACTCCTCGAGCGGCGCGCCGATGTCCTGGCCGAACCGGGTAAGGCCATAGGTGACCTGGGGCGGCGTCGTCGGCTCGACCTCCCGCCAGACCAAGCCGTCCTGCACCAGAGCGCGCAGGGTCTGGGCGAGCATCTTCTCGCTGATGCCTTGGATGCTCTCGCGCAGCTCGTAGAACCGCAGGTCGCCGCCGCGCAGGGAGATCAGCACCCAGACGCCCCACCTGCTGGTCACGTGGCTGAGTACATCGCGCGCGGGGCAGTGGGTGTGAAACACCTCATACCGCTTCCCCGACTCGGCCTGCGTCAGCTGCGTGCCTTCCCTCATGTCCGGAGCTTACCTTCAGGTAGGTCCTTTCGAAAAGTAAGCCATTCTCCTAGCGTCATTGCCGCAGTACACAACGGACAAGGAGCTGATCGTGATCGTGGTGACCGGGGCTACCGGAAATGTGGGCCGGCCGTTGACGCGTGCCCTGACCGAGGCGGGCGAGCAGGTGACGGCGGTGTCGCGGCACGCGGCGGCGGTGCCGGACGGCGTCCGGCACATGGCGGCAGACCTGGCCGAGCCAGCGAGCCTCACTCCCGTGCTGGCAGAGGCGCAGGCGCTGTTCCTCCTGCTGTCCGGCGACCTGCACGCCCCCGGAGCCAGGCCGACCGACATCATCGGCTTGGCCGCGGCCAGTGGGGTCCGGCGGGTCGTCCTGCTGTCCTCGCAGGGCGTGGCGACCAGGCCGCTCGGCCCGTCGCGGGTCTCGATGCGCGCGGTGGAGGACGCGTTGCGGGAGTCCGGCCTGGACTGGGCCATCCTGCGGCCGGGGGGCTTCGCGTCCAACGCTTTGGCCTGGGCGGAGTCCGTCCGCATGCAAGCGACGGTCGCCGCGCCCTTCGGCGACGTCGGGGTGCCGGTCGTCGACCCGGCGGATATCGCCGAGGTCGCGGTGGACTGCCTGCTGGACGACCGGCACACCGGCGGGGTGTACGAGCTGACCGGGCCGGAGGTGATCACGCCGCGTCAGCAGGCGGAGACCATCGCCACCGCGCTCGGCTCGCCGGTGCGGTTCCACGAACTCACCCGCCACGAGGCCAAGGTGGCGATGACCCGGTTCGTGCCGGCGGAACTCGCCGACGACACCCTGGACATCCTCGGCGCCCCGAACCCGTCCGAGCTGCGGATCAGCCCGGACGTGGAGCGCGCCCTCGGCCGCGCCCCGCGCCCCTTCACCGACTGGGTCGCCCGCAACATCGCCGCTTTCCGCTGAGACAAAGCTGCAGCGCCCGGCCCGGTCCCGCGCGGGCGACCACCGGATGTCGGCGAAGGCGGGGCGCGCCCGGCGAGCTCGCGTCCCCCCAGCCCGCAGCCGGCTCTGCACGTCCGGGCGCTCGTGCACGGCGTGCAGGGTTCGGGCGAGCAGGCAGGCGGTGGTCTCCCCCGCCCGTGGCCGGCACGGACAGAATCTGATCGAGTACCTCCGTGTCCTCAAGCGGGCGGCTCGTCGGCAGTAGCCATCACCAAGGACAGCAGGTCGTCCCCTGACGCCCGGCGCGCCTGAAGGCGCATGTCTCCCGACCAGTCCACGGCAGTCCCCTGCGCGCGACGAGATCCGTACAACCAGAGGCCTGATCACGCTTCACTCCATCCACAACTATTGACAATTGCTCCGTCTTCCTCCCGCCACAACCCATGTTCCGACCTGCACAGACCAGCGCTCGACGAACTCCGCCGTCGTCGTCGTTCAATGCGGTCCCAACCAAGACTTCCGCCGCCTCGCCCTCTGCCGAGCGGTCACGCAGAGCCCGCTCCACCGTCTCGGCCACCACGTCGTCGGCACTACTGAGGGTTTTTGGTTCGGGGTGACGGTGATCTCGGCGGTGGGTGTATGCCTGGGGGATGCGGTATCCCGATGGGAGTGGTCTGACCGCGGAGCAGCGGGCCCGGCGGGAGCAAGTGCGGTTCGAGGCCGCCGAGTTATGTGCGCAAGCGCTGTCGCCGCCGCAGGTCATGTGGGAGTTGCGGTCTCTCGGCATGCCCGCTGGCGGGACGGCGGTGTGGAGGCCCTGCGGTCCAAGGGGCCGTCCGGGCTTCCGTCACGGATGAAGCCGGAGTGGCGGGCCTGGCTGGCGGTGGAGCTGGAGAAGGGGCCGTCCGTGCACGGCTGGACGGAGGACTGGGGCTGGACGCTGGCTCGGGTCGCCACCGTGATCGCCCGGCGCTTCCACGAGCGCTTCGGCCAGGCACAGAGCTGGAGCATCCTGCGTCAGATGGGCTTTCGGTGCAGGTACAGGTGCAGGTGCGGCGGAGCCACCGACCCCACACCGGCATCGGGGACCGAACACCAGCCAGCTGCGTCACCTGGTTCTGTCTCTTTGGACGGCATCGTGCCCGGATGAGGGTCGCCGCGACGTGGAGAGGGACCTGGTAGGCGATGGTGTCCTCGACCGGCCGAGTGCCGCGAGCACGAACGTGACGCTGATGAGTAAGGCCAGGCGCCGAACTTGCCGACGCCGACCGGCTGCCAGCCGTGCAGCTGGTAGGGGTAACGCCAGGCGCCCACAGAAGTGGCGAGGTTCTCCGCCACCCATAGGAAGAAGCCGATCAGGACGAATGACAGCGCCAGCGGCATGCTCCGCTGTACCCCGCACACCGTGAAGCGTACGGAAGTGCCCGCCGTGACGGCCGCGAGGAGCCCAGCGGCCCGTGGCCGGTAGCGGCACAGCTCCAGGTCGAACAGGTGCCAGGCCCGGCAGACGTAGCTGCCGACGGCCGCGTAGAGGAAGCCCCCGTACAGGGGGACGCCCGCGAACTTCAGCACGGCTGGTTCCGGGTAGCTCCACGAGCCCTGCGAGACCTTCACCAGCTCGGACGCGAGGCCGATGACGTGGCAGGCGCTGAAGACGGCGACGTCCCGTCCGCTCTCCCAGCCGCGCCGCCAGAACAGCAGCGTGAGCAGCACGCCGTAAGCGACGAGCAGGTCGTAGCGGGCCACCGGCAGCCGTGGCAGCAGTTTCGATGCCGTCTCTCCGGACAGCAGGGCGATGGCGAAGGCGCAGGCCCGGGTCTGGTTCCAGGCGAAGTCGAGTAGCTGGCCGATCTGGGAGGCCGGGGGAGCAGCCGGTTTTGTAGTGGGCATGATGAGAAGAGAGAACGCAGGTCTCTCCCCGTCGGTTCGTCGCCCCTTGACCACCAGTACTTTCCTGAGTTTCCGTAACCGCACGGCCTGCTCGGCTTCACGGACACCCAGCCATTTCGGATTTGTGCGTCGGGGAGCAGTGGGCATCGACCTGCCCACAGGTGGTCATCCAGGCAGACGGCCTGCGGATCAACGTCATGCTCAAGGAGGCGTGGCGGGCGCGCGAGTCAGATCCGCTGAAGGGAAAGGCGCGTCTGGGGTGGGCGTGGCTATGAAGCGTCGGCGTAGGCGAGGTGGGTGCCGCAGACGGTGCAGCGGAAGAGCATGGCGCTTGCGCCCTGCCCGAGGTGGGTCAGGAAGTTCTCGAGCTGGGATGCGTCGTGCCAACCGCCGATCCGTAGGTCGGTTCGAAGCTGGTCGAGTGCGTCGGGGTGGGCGGCGAGTTCGGTGTATCCGACCTCGCCGATGAAGGCGGCCGCGTCGTTGCAGTGGACGAGCCAGTGCGGATCCTGCCAGGCGTGGAAGCCGGGGGTGCGTCGGGTGACGTGCTCCAGGGTCTCCTCGCTGACGCCGTCGAGCCCGTATGAGTCGGTGAATGCGCCTTCGAATCGTTCAGCGGCGCTGCCGTCGGCGATGCACCAGGGGCAGAACGGCCCGTTGACGTCCTGGGCTGTGTAGAAGGTCGCGGTGTAGATCCACCCGGTGCTGCGCTCGCAGCAGGCGCAGGTCTCGGCGCTCTCGCGGATGGATCCGCTTGCGACGGGTTCGGGGTGGTAGCGGAAGGAGGGCAGGTTGGCGCTCACTGATGAGCCTGCCTGTGCAAGGAGAGAGCCGCGTCGACGCGGGTGGTCTGCGTGTCGGTGGGCACGCCTGTGGACCTCATGGGTCGCAGTCTGTCCGCAAGGAGTCCCGTGATCAAGCGGCGAGGCCAAACCGCTGCTGGTCCGGGGCGGGGTAGAGGCGTTGGTGTTCGCGTGCGGCGTGGAAGCGCCAGTAGGGATCGAGGTCGCCGTTGGAAACGATGGCGCGCAACCGGAGGACGGTTTCGGCTCCGGGCAGGCCTCAGCGGGCGCCGGTGATATCGAGGCGGTCGGCGATCAGGTGGCGACGGCGCCCTCCACCGCGCCGGTGGCGATCGGCCCCGCCGGTCGAGCGCGGTGTCGTAGTGGAGCTCATCGAGGTGGCCGGTCTGGTAGCGATGGCAGGCGTCGAGGGTCTCGCGCCGGACGGCTGACAGGTGTTCCCGTTTGGCGTGGGCGGTCATCTCGGCGGCGGTGCGAACGGCGTGGCCCGAGAGGATCGCGGTCAGACGGGGCCCGACCAGTCCTCGGCCTCGGTGGTGCCGGGTTCGTGGAAGGCGTGGGCGGCGGCCCAGTGAGCCGGCGGTAGTCGGTCAGCCAGAAGAGGGTGCGTTCGATCACCTACCTGCGACGCCCTAAGCGATCGCTGGACTCGATGCCGTTGCGGGCGATCCGCACTCCGATCCGCTTGCCGCGCAACTGTTTCCGCGGGTCGGCCCGGCCGTACGTTTTGTCGGCGTGCAGGCGTTGGGGCTCAAAGGCGATCCACGGGACCAACCAGGAGATCAGCCAGTGCTGCTCGAGTGGAACCGCGGCGGCGGGCGCAGGAGTTCATGCCTGGGCTCCTGTTGGATCCTGCCGCGCAATGAGCACGCCGGGGATGCGACCCCGTACCGCATGCCGCACCCGCCCTTCGGGCGTTCGGTATGTTTGACGGCAACGGCTGCCGTTAGATATCGGCAGCAGGGGCCCGCCGGGGGCCCGCCCCTAGCCGGTCAGGGCGCTCGCCGTGCTCGTCGAGCTGTGCGGCAGGCGCTCACACGCCTGGGTGCCGTACCAGCGCCACTCAGTGAGTCGTGGGCGATCGGGGAGGGCGGTGCGTCCAGTCGCCCACAGCAGGATCTCCCAGACGTCACAATCAATGACGACATGGGGAAAGAGCTTCTTCAGGACCCGTTCGCACAGCTCCCTTGGTGGCGACCACTCCAGATTCAGTCCCTGAGCGATGTCGTGGGTGTGCACGAGGGTCTCAACAACGCCCATTGCGGCAAAGCCCTCCGGGTCCGAAGGCCCGAAGACATGGTATGCAACAGCAGTCGAGGGGGCAGTGCTCAGGACGGAGGCGAGCAGACCGCCACACGCTTCCAGGATGGTCAGGAGGCCTTCGGGGCCCGAGGCGCGGTCAATGAAGATGACATTTGCCGGCCCACCGCTGCGGTCACTGCTCGTCCGGAACGGCAACACCGTGGAGATTGGCGGCTTGGTGAGCCCGAACCTCGCGGCGTAGGTGAACAGGTCATCGGCCAAATGCTCGAGCGTCTCCCAACACGTCCACTCAAGCGTTCCCGCCTTGGCCTCCCACGCCTGGGGATCTGCATCCCGCAGGGTGTCGATGGCCAGAGTGACGACCCAGCGTACGTCCTCTCCGCCGACCGCGGTCTTTGCGCTGTGCATGCGGAGGATCGTAACAACGGCCAACGTGGGGCGTAGTCCGGCCGGCGCCGACTACCCGGCTGAACCGTCCCGCCAGGCGCCCCAGGAGGGCCTTGCACGTGCCCCGCCAGCGCACAGGACCTTCCGCCGGCGAGGTCACGATCTGCAACTGGAGTGCTGGAGGCGGTGGTGTTCAGCTGCCGAGGGCGAGGTGGATGCCGAAGCCGGCGATCGCCGTCCCGCCACCGATCCAACCCCCGTCAGGGACCGTGTCAACGCCTTGCGCTGCCAGTGGCGCCATTCAACTGGATGACGCAGCGTTACCGATCGCAGAAGTTGGGCCAGAACCGAAACCCGCGAATTAAACCAGGGCCACCCAGCCCGACGGCTGCACCACCCGCCAGGACGTCCTGGCCCGCGACGGCAGGAGCGTCCAGGAGAACGCCGACCACTGCCAGCCCGCCTCCGGCACCTGGCACTCCGTCTACGACGACACCACCGTCACCGACGTCGCTAAAAGCCACCATCGACCACATGAACCTCCCTGGCCGAAGCCTGGCGCTCCGGCGCCGACGCCTGGAACGCCGATCAGCGCAAGGCCTTCGGCAACGACCTGACAGGCCCCCAGCTGCTCATCTCCTCGAAGTCCGCGAACTCCTCGAAGTCCGACAGCGGGTCGGCCGACCGGAAGCCCACCAACCACGCCTTCTGGTACACGTACGCCGAGGACTACACCCACATCAAGTCGATCTGGAAGCTGACCACCACCGACAAGGTGTAGACAGCCCTGCCCTCGATGCTCGACACCTGCAGCAACTGACCCGCCCTCTACACCGGCCCGCGCCCACCGGGCGATCCCCCGGTGAGCACGGCTCTGCATGGGGCGGCAGGATTCGAACTTGCTTCGTGTTCAACGCACAGCGCCCCCGCGTGGCCATTGAGGCGCGGGGGCGCTGGGTGCTGGTGGGTGGTTGTTACCGGTAGTTCGTTAAATCCGGAGGTAGAGGTCAATGCCGTGTCCGTTGGTGACCGGGTCGATCACGGCCTGGAGTTGGGAAGGTGGGTCGGTGTCCGTCCAGGCTCGCCACCATCGGTTGAGGGCGACGGCTGGGGTGAGCCAGGAACGGATGGCGCGTAAGGCCCTGGGCCAGCAAGGCGGTTGGGGCCGGTGGGGCAAGGCTGGGCCCCTCTCTGGCTCCATTGGTCCCAGCAGAAGGAGAAGGCGCAGTTGACCAGGGTCTGGTGGCGGCGGATGGCGCGGTCGGAACGGACTTGGAAGTCGGCCCAGCCGAGTTCGTCCTTGATCTGTTTGTCGCTCTTCTCGATCCACGGCCGCAGGCCGTAGAGGCGGACGATCTCGGCGAGGTCGGTCGGCGGGTGCGGGCGGGTGCGGGCGGGTGCGAGCTGGTGGTGGCGTGGGGTGCGTCGGGGCGGGGCAGGTTGGTGGCCAGGTACCAGGTGGCCTTACTGGCCCAGCCACTGCCTGCCCACGTGCGCGGTGGCCGTGCCGTCCTTGCGGTCTCCGGAATCGTCGATCACGATGATCCCGCCGTCGTGCGGAGCCGTCCCCGGCTTCTCGCGCAGCAGTTCAAGCCGCCGGTCGTTGACCAGCTCAGCCTCCCAGGGTGACTCGGACAGGAAGAACTGCAGCCGCTGCACCCCAGGCATCCCCGCACCCGCCCCCGGTTCCGCACCTGCCGGGCAGGTGATCGTCTTGTTCCGCTCCCGCGGCGCCAGCAGCCCGGTCAAGTGCTCGCGAAACCCTCGCCGCTGGGCCAGGCTGAACTAGATGTCGTCGAACCGGATCACGTAGTTCTCCAACGGCCCCGGCGCGGGCCGACACGGACGACAAGCAGTCATCTTCAGCCCCAAGCAAGGCAGTTGAGCTTGTTGACTCCTCGCAACGGCCTACGGCCAATCCGACCTGCCGTCAACCCGCACCGCCACCCGATTCAACGAACTACCGGTTACCGGTAATGGGACCTGCTCGGTCGTAGAGACTCGGTGCTGGGCTTCCCGGCCCGACCAGGACGCACAGCGGCGATCCGCCAACTCGTCCTCCAAGCCCCCGCCCGGTGATCGCCCGGATGCTCGGCCACAACGACGACATCACAGCCCGGCTCGCTGAAGCGGCCGGAGGGACCTGGAAACGCTGTGCCCGCTGGGATCACGCACGGTGGCCCGCGCTCAGCGGCGGAGTGGGAAGCCGGTCACGCACGACCTTCGTCGTCCCTCAGGTACGCTCCCGCACGCGCCGCAGCCGCAGCGGCCTCGGCGGCTTGGTCTGCGGCGGCTTCGTCGATGTGGTCGCCGGTGGTCAGCAGGCGGTAGTAGAGGGGGGCTGAGACAGCACGGATTACCTCGTGGATATCGGTGCCCTCGGGCACCTCGCCCCGGTCGATGGCCTGCTGGACGCAGGGTGCCCACTCCTCGACGCGGATGTCGTAGAAGCGGTGCAGGGCCTCGGCTGTCTTCGCCTCGCAGGTGGCGGCGGCGATCACTGCCTTGAACAGCGGTCCTTGCCGCGGGTCGGCCAGGGTGCGCTGTACGAGACGGGCGTTGGCTTTGAGGTCGCCGAGCAGCGAGCCGGTCTCGGTCCGTGGCAGTGACTGCTCGGCCATGTCCGTCAGCAGGTCGGCCACCAGGCTGGTCACCGTTCCCCAACGGCGGTAGACGGTGGTCTTGCCCACCTCGGCGCGGCGCGCGATGTCGGCGAGGTCCAGGTGCGCAAAGCCATGCTCCGCCAAGGCGTCCCCGGTCGCCTGCAGGACCGCCGCCCGCACCCGTGCTGTGCGCCCTCCGGGACGGACGGTCCCCGGATCTGTACCCTCAAAGCCCATAACGGGACTCCAGTTTCGTTAATCAGTCATGCCTGCTATGTTGAGGACACGCTAACGGAACTCCAAGCCCATTAGCCAGGTAGGCGACGAGAGAGGAACAGTCATGGAATACAGGCGGCTGGGTGCATCCGGCCTCAAGGTCCCCGCCCTGAGCCTCGGCGCCGGCACCTTCGGCGGCCAAGGGCCGCTGTTCGGTGCCTGGGGCAGCACCGATGCGCAAGAAGCACGCCGTCTCGTGGACATCTGCCTCGACGCCGGGATCACGATGTTCGACACCGCCGACGTCTATTCCGGCGGGGCCTCCGAGGAGGTGCTGGGCGAAGCGATCAAAGGCCGCAGGGACCAGGTGATCGTGTCCACCAAGACCAGCCTGCCGATGGGCGACGGCCCAGGCGATGCGGGCTCCTCTCGTTCCCGCCTGATCACCGCATGCGAGGATGCCTTGCGCCGGCTCGGCACCGACTACATCGATCTCTTCCAGCTGCACGCCTTTGACGCCGGCACGCCGATCGAGGAGGTCCTGTCCACGCTCGACGATCTCGTACGAGCAGGGAAGGTCCGCTACGTCGGCATTTCCAACTTCTCCGGCTGGCAGGCGATGAAGTCCCTCGCGATCGCCGAGAAGTACGGCCACCCGCGCTATGTCGCACATCAGGTCTACTACTCCCTCATCGGCCGCGACTACGAATGGGAGCTGATGCCCCTCGGGCTCGATCAGGGCCTCGGAGCCCTCGTCTGGAGCCCGCTCGGCTGGGGACGGCTCACCGGCAAGGTCCGCCGCGGCCAGCCGCTGCCGGCCAGCAGCCGACTGCACCGCACCGCGGACTACGGCCCGCCGGTCGAGGACGAACACCTCTACCGCGTCGTCGACGCCCTCGACGAGATCGCGCAGGAGACCGGCAAGAACATTCCACAGATCGCCATCAACTGGCTGCTGCAGCGACCGACCGTCTCCTCCGTCATCATCGGCGCCCGCAACGAGGAACAGCTTCGCCAGAACCTCGGTGCCATCGGCTGGACGCTCACGCCCGACCAGATGGCGAAACTCGACGCGGCGAGCGGCAGGACAGCGCCCTACCCGTACTTCCCTTACCAGCGCCAGGAAGGCTTCGCCCGCCTCAACCCACCAGTTGTCGCGCCGCGGCCTGCTGCATGACATCGGCGTCAAGTAGGAGAAGCGGGCGTGTCGTTCACCGGTCACCGCATCCTCGCGTCGGTCCTCTCTCCATGGCCTGATCTTCGTAGATCACATGCCATTAGCTCCGCAGCTGTACTGGGCGGCGTTTTCGTTGCGTGGGGGAGATGTTGCGCGGTGCCGAGGGGCGCCCTCATCTCCGCCACAGGTGGGCGTACCTGCGGTTCCCTTGATCCAGGGTGTCGGTGCCCGCGGGTGGGTTGCCGCCGATGCGGGTTTCGGCTGCCGAGCGTCCTGATCCGTCACGCTGTGTCGAAGTCCGACCGGGGCCGGACCTCCACGACGAAGTCCGCATCCTCCATCTGGCCCGCCTCGTCGTGCCAGAGGAAGACGCGCACGTGCATCGCGTGGTGAAGGCCGGTCCTCTCCCATTCGGTCATGAGGTCGGCGACGATGCGGCCGATGGCGTGTTTGGCGCCTTCGTCCGTGTCGGCGGCGGTGATCACGCCGTGCCATTGTTCGGGGTCGCTGCCGTAGGGGCGCCAGCCCTCGGACCCGTGCGGCTCGAACACCCGGTAGGTCCAGTCCGTATTGGTGTTCATAACACCGATCGTGTCACCGCAAGGAGCCTCATGCGCCGTATCGGATCGACGCCCGCCGAGCGCGGGTCCGTCGGAGCGAACAACTGCCCGGATGTCGTGGAGCGGGACGACGGCGACTTCTTTGTGATCGGGAGGCTGCATCTCCTGACCGAGCCGGAGGCGGAGCGAATGAACGAGCTGGGCGTCTCGATCGGTGAGGGTGAGTCCCTGGTCTTGGTGCCGCGCGACTGCATCCTGGCCGCCGCGAAGCAGCTGGCGTTTGAGGGGGTCGCCGGGCCGGGTGGGACGTAGCGGCCGGGGTCACCGGTCGGAGCGGGGCGGCCACAGGCCGTTCAGGAGGCCGGGTCGGTGGTCCTTCGCCGGGTCTCGCGCAGGTGGAGATGGACGTACCGGGCGAGGGCCAGCGCGTCCTGCGGCTCGTCGGCCTGGAAGGAGACACGGCGCAGCAGTCGCACGCCGTCGAGCGCCACACCCTCGCGGGCCAGGACGAAGAGGCAGGTGAGGAGGGCGGAGCGGCCGTTGCCGTCGTCGAAGGGGTGGAAGAAGCAGACGTCGAGGAAGGCGCGCGCGGCCCGGGCGGTCAGCGGCACGGGCCGGGCGGCGTCCTTCGCGCTCTCGGCCAGGCAGGCGTCGAGGCGGGCGCGGGTGTCCGGGCCTATGCCGTACCGTTCCCGGCCGCCCTTGGCGAAGGCGGCCAAGGTGCGCAACGGCGGCGGCCCGGGCGTGCCGAGGACGTGTCGTTGCCAGCCCTGGATCAGGTCGAAGTCGAGCCGGGCGCCGCGCGCGGCGTCGGCCCGCATCAGCTCCAAAGCGGTGAGCAGGCCCTGTCCGCGGGCGGGGTCCAGGATTGCGTCGAAGGTGCGGATCTCCTCCGCCGCTCCGTCGCGGGACGGCGTCACTGGTCCGTCCCCGGTGCTGTCCTGGGCCTCCTGCCACGGCACGGCTTCCCGCACCGCGAGCCAGCGCTCCAGGTGGTCGGGCAGCGGCGACTCGGCGGACCGGGCGTCCGCGTGCGGCCGCACGGAGGCCGCGAGCCGCTCGGCGATGTCCTCGACCAGTACCGGGTCGGGGCCGGTCCAGCTCTTGAACCGGCCGCCGATCGCCCGGTCCACCAGGTGCTCGGCGTCGTCGGCCGCGACGCCCCAGCGGGTGAGGAACCAGCTGAGTACCTGATGGCAGTGCCCGTACCAGGCGCTGCCGCAGCCGGTGCGGTCGGTGACGTGCAGGATCAGGTTGTGGGCGGTGCGGTCCCACAAGATCCGCTGGTCGTCGATGTCGGCCAGGTCCAGCGGGTAGGCCTCGAATCGTGTGGCCAGGCTCTCCAGCCACTCACGCCACTCGCGCAGCGCCGCGGTCACGCGATCGAGGGTCTCGTCCGGGGTGGTGACCGAGTGCTGGGGGCAGCACCAGCTGCCGACCGGACCCCCGTCGAAGTCCCCTTCGTCGTGCGCCCACCGCCAGCCGGCGACCCAGGGGCCGTAGTGCTCGGCCAGTGCGTACGTCATGGCGTCGGACCATGGTCTGGCCTCGTCCCAGCTCCATTGGTGCAGGGCCCGGTCACACGGTGGTACGTCGGGGCGTCGGGGCACCCGCCCGGCCGGTCTGAGCGATCTCACCACCCGCGCCGCCGATTCTCTGTCGAACGGATGACGGGCGGGATCCACCTCGTCCCAGGTCAGATTGCGGGGGGACATCTCCGTGATCACCGCGCAAGTTTCTCCGCCCACCAGCACCGGTTCAACCCGATTACCGATCGGTTGCCCGAACCCGTTTGAACCGCGCCCCCGGCCCCCGGCGGCTTCGTCGAGCGGGTCGCGGCCACCGCACGCTGCGCCGCCCACGCGGGCGTGTACCTCCTGCCCGTCGACCGTTCCCGCTGCCCCCTCAGCACCTGCCTGATCGCCGCGACCACCCGCTCATCGGCCCGCCCCCCGCCGCTCCCTTACTGCCCGGCCGTCCACCAGCCCCCCCCAGGCCCTCGCTGCGGTAGCGGCCACGCATGCGCCCTGCCGTCGCCACCCTCGCCGACCAGCCCCGCCGCCGCCAGCAAACTCGACGCCGACCTGTAGGCATACAACAGGGCGTTGTCGTAGCCGGGGGCCAGTCCCCAGCCCTCCCAGTCGAGCAAGGCGGCGTCCTGGGTGAGGTTGGCGGCGTGGAAGTCGCCGTGTGCGCAGTTCCAGTCCGCGATTCGAGGGGCGGGCTGGCCGGTGTATTTGGGGACGGCGCGGTCGATCCATTCCGGCCGTACGGCCGGTGGGCGTCGCGGCGATGGCGGACAGAGTGCTGCGGATCATGCCGAACCAGCTGTCGGTGAGCTTGAGTTCGTGCCGCAGAACGGGTCGGCGGACAGCACGGGCTCATCGACGTACGCCGTCAGTTCGGCACGGTAGGCGTAGCCGTCGGCGGTGTGGTCGTGTAGGACGTACAGGGCGGGCTTGTGGACGGCGGGGAACGCGGTGGCGGCCCGCTCTGTGCCCTCCCAGGGTTTCTCCGCCCTCCTGGCTGGCGGGTACCGACAACGGGCGCAGCCAGCACGTGCCGTGGTCGGGGTGGCGGAGGCGGTGGCTGAGGGGGGCGAGTACATCGAGGGCCGTGAAGAGCGTGGCGGAAGGGATGGCGGACGCCCCGGTTACGGCGAGCACGTCGTCCCTGTCTGCCGACCGGCTCGTGCACAGGAGCACCTTTGCGACACCCGGGCACGAGGCGGCGGCCGCGAGGCATGCCGCGGCGACGTTGGCGCCGTCCTGGACGAGCGCGGCGATCTCCGGAGTGGCCAGGGTCAGGAGTTGCCCTCCGGGCAGCGGGGCGGAAGCGTGGCACTTCCCACCCGCGGTCAGCCGCCTGGGTGATCGGCCCCGTCCCGTTGACTGCCTCGCCGAGATGGGTGTCCATGACCAGGCAGGCAACTGCAGGACGCGCAGGTCATGTGCGCCGGTAGTTGCTCTGCGCAAGGAAAGTGCAGGTCAAGACCTTGATCGTGCCTTCCGTCTTCTGCCTGGTTGAACATAGGATCAGGCCGCTACGAATGGGGAGGAGCTGTGGAGAGCGGGTATTGCGGTGTGAAGACGGTCGCCGTGCAGGCGTGCGAAACCTTTCTCGCCCCCACCGCTGGTTGCCCACGCCCAAGCCGGGCTTGGTGTGCCGGCGTGTGATCAGAGGCCGAACGCCGAGTTCGCGCACCAGTGGTGGGCTCTTATGTGATCTCACGCGGTAGACGTGTCCGTTCCATGGATCCCCAGTGGCGTTGCTGATCGGGTGGCCGTCCAAGATGTCGCCGCTTGAGTGAGGAATGTGCGGGGAAGGGATGTGCGCGGTGTTTGAGCCGGTGTTCTTGCGGCGGGGGCTTCAGGGCGTGGATCCCTGGCAGGTTGAGTACACGGTGGTCGATGTGGAGACCACCGGTTTGTCTCCCGCGCGCGGCCACCGTGTGTGTGAAGTCGCGGCGGTGCGGCTGCGGGCCGACGGCACCGTGGTCGAGGAATTTTCCACCCTGGTCGACCCACAGCGGCCGATGTCGCGGCAGAACCAGTCACAGCACGGCATCAGCGAGAACGACGTCGCAGAGGCACCACTGTTCACGCAGGTCGCGGGGACGCTGCTGCGGCTGATGCGCGGCTCGCTGGTGGTGGCGCACAAACTGGCCTTCGACGCCTCGTTCCTGGAGGCCGAGTTCGCGCGGGCCGGAGCCGCCAGGCTGCGGATGGCCGGCTTGTGCACGCTGACGGCGTTCCGCGCCCAGACCGACCTGCGTGGCTACACTCTTGCAGGCATCGTCAAAGACCTCTCCGGAGGCTGGCCGTCCCACGGCCACGCGGCTTTGGAAGACGCCCGCAACACGGCCCGGGCCCTGACCACGCTGCTGGCCACTAGTCCGCAGCCGTTGAGATTGACGGGCGGCCCAGCCGGAGCGCTTCCGGTATGGCCCGAGGCCGTCCGCAGCCGGCCGCGCATCGCGGGGGCACCCGGCAGCCGTCAGGGCTGGCCCGCGCACATCCACGCGGCGCTGCCGAGTGGCAGGACGGTGCCGCCGGATCCGGCAACCGCTGGGGAATACCAGCGCGTGCTCGAAGGCCTCGCCATTCAGGGACGCTTGGCCGGCCATGAGGCACAGCGACTTGTCACGTTGGCCAGTGCAGCCGGCCACCATCAGACCTCGGTGCGCCAGACACACGCCGCCGTGTGGCAAACGGTGCGCTCCCGTGTGCCGGACCCCTCGCCGCGAGCCGTCCGGGAGCTGACCGATGTGGCGCGGCATCTTGGCGTGTCGGATCTTGCCGCCCGTGATCTACCCAGCGTGGGGGACGAGCTCAAGGGGGTGCGCATCGTGCCCGTCGGCCAGGACGCGTCTGTGCGCGACCTGACGGCCTGGGCCGAGCGGCACGGGGCCACGATCGGTGTGCGGCCCTCCAAGACCACCCGACTTGTCATCGCCACCGACCCGGCAACGGTCCCCAGCCCCAGCGTGGTGACCCAGCACCGCCTGCCCGTACTGGCACCCGCCGCCGCCAGACGGTGGCTCGAGCAGCAGATGAAGCCCGCCGCGCAGCCCGCTGAGGCGGTCGCAGCCTGTGGTCCGCTGGTATTCACCGGCCCTGGTGCGGGCCCGGTGTGGCGTCTGCACGAGCTGCCTGACGAGCTGACCGCAGGCACGTTCACCGCTTCGGTCCGGTGGCTGGTCGAACAGTCAGCCGACCCTGAAGCGACCTTCGTCCAGTTCACCCGTGGCCGAACGCCCCGACTGATGGTCGACAGGTCCAAAGCACCCCACGGAAGCGAGCAGACTCTCGACGATGCCCTGGTGGATCTACGCCAGGCGGCCGGGCTCGCGCTCACCGTGAAAGGACGCTTCCGCCGCGTGGGACGGAAAGCAGGAGCGGCCCCAGTGCCTCTCCAACCCTCGCATGGCGGCACACCGGCCGCTCACTCCAGGAACCCCGAGTCTTACCAGAACATCATCTCCCAAGCGCCTCATGGGGACCACAGGACCACCACTGCCGCCTTTCTGGCGTCACCGGGAGAGCCAACCCTGCATCGCCGCCGCACGGCCGCGTCCGCTGCGGCAACGGCGGTCGCCGGTGAGGGCCATCAGCGTCGGCGCCGTCAGTCGTTCTCTGCGCACTTCTGGCTGTTCTGCTTGACGGGGGGCATCGGCAACATCATCTACGCGGTGCGTATCAACAACTGGAACAGGGCGCGCGGCCTGTGACGTACGGTTGCGCGCTGGCCGACTTCGCATCGGTGGGTTGGACAGGACGAAGCAGGTTTCATGCGACGCGGGCCGATAGCTGCCGCTCGGTCAGCAACTGGGCCAGCGCGTCGGCCTCCTCCTCCGGCAGGGCGATGGCGGCCAGGCGGCGGGCACGGTGACAGCCGGGTACCACACGCGCAGCACCTCGTTGGATGCCGGATCACCGGTGGCCCAGCGCTGGACGCTGCCGCGTCGGGCAGCAACAGCAGGACTCCCTCGGCTTCATCGCCTGAGCTCGTGGACGATGCGGGTGCGCATGCCGGTGGCCGCTTGGCGGCGTGCCACGGTGGGATCTCCGGCGGGGCGTCCCTTCCTGCCCTGCGGTGCGGCACCGGCCAGAGGAGGCCAGGCCTTCATAGCCTGGCGGCGCTGGACGAGGTCCCGGGTCTCGTCGCGCTGGTACTCGCGCCCGTCGGCTGTCACCTTCTTGTAGCGCAGGAACTCCTGCTCGGCGACGGTCGAGAGGTTCTGGGCGCAGTGGAGGAACATCGTCGGGTCGTGTGGCCCATGCAGCGCATCGCGACGTGCAGGGGGACGCCGGCGTTGAGCAGGCTGGTCGCACAGGTGTGGCCGAAGGCGTGGGCCGGGAGATCCTGACCCGCTTGCCCTGCTCGTCGCGCAGGTCGATGCGCTGGGCGAACTCGGCGAACTTCGCGTGGACCGTGGACTTGGGGAAGTTCCGGTCGCCGTTGCGGTAGTGCTTCCTGCCGAGGAAGAGGCAAGCAGGGGCTGCGGCTCGGCGACTCCTTCACCCTGACCGCGGCGGACGGCCGCCAGGAGCGCGTGACCCCTGGTCGGGGAGATCCTGGCCGGCCCGGAGGACTCGATGCGCGCGGACTGGTCGACGGTGACCACTTTGGCACCGGACGCGCAGGCCAACCAGTAGTGGGTGCGCCTCACCCGAGGCGCCGAATTCAACGCCTACACGAAAGCCGTACAAGCCGTCGACCCGGTGCTCTACCCGACAAAAAACGCCATGCTGAACACGGACGCCGTGACCGTCATCAGCTCCGCCTCCGCGCTGACCTGATGCTGACGCTGGTCGCCGCGATGGGCGTGTTCAACAGCGTCGTGCTCAACGCACGGGAGCGCCGGCGCGACCTCGGGATGCTCAAGTCCATCGGCATGACGCCACGCCAGGTCACAGTGATGATGGTGGTGTCCATGGCCGGACTCGGGCTGGTGGGCGGGATCCTGGGACTGCCGCTCGGAGTTGCGGCATACCATGTGGTGATCCCGATCACCGAGTACGCGGCCCAACTCACCTTCTCTGCTCGGATGCTGGACGTGTGGCCCCCAGGGGTGATGACGTTGATGGTGCTGGCCGGGGTGGCGATCGCCGCACTGGGTGCGGTGCTGCCGGCGCGTGCGGCGGCTCGGCATACCATCGCCGCCCGCGTCCTACACACCGAGTGACGGCAGGCGGTCGTCCCTGCTGCGGCGTCGACGCGTCAGACGAGACCTCCGTCGGCCCCAGCCTCACTGCGTCGGAGGCCAAGACCGCGTCAGCGTGCGCGTGCCAGAACTGAAGGCATGTATGGGGTCGGGTCCCTCATGTTGGGGGATCCGATCCCGTTTCCGTCGTGGACAACGGCCAATCTCAAACCCCGTACATAACTTCGGCTCCGCCGCCCACCCGGCGCGCAGGGCAGGGCTTTTGACGGCCACGGTCGAAATCGCCTCGGGCAAGGACCACGTCATGCCGTGATGCCTTCCACGTCGATCACCGGCAGCCCTGCCGAGCAGGGAGCAGTCGCCCGGCAGTCAGTCACTGCAGTCCGGCGCCACGGGAGTTCTGCCGATGAGTTTCCGGCGGTTGTGCGGTCTACCCGTCGACGAAGGGAGCGCACCATGCGCGAGATCATCATGTGCACGTTCCTGACGCTGGACGGCGTCATGCAGGCGCCGGGCGGCCCGGACGAGGACGCTCAGAGCGGCTTCGAGCACGGCGGCTGGCAGAAACCGGTGGCCGACGATGAGGTCGGCACGGCCATCGCCGGTTGGTACGAGTCCTCTGACGCGATGCTGCTCGGCCGTAAGACGTACGAGATCTTCGCGGCGTACTGGCCGACCGCCGATCCCGACAACCCGTTCACCGATCGGATGAACAGCATGCACAAGTACGTGGCGTCTCGGACCCTGACGTCCGTCGAGTGGCAGAACTCCACGCTGCTCGAGGGCGACATCGTCGAAGCCGTACGCAAGCTGAAGGTGTCCGACGGCGGCAACATCAACGTCGTCGGCAGCGGCGACCTCGCCCAGACCCTCATGCAGCACGGCCTCGTCGACGAGTACCGGCTGACCATCCATCCGGTGATCATCGGCACCGGCAAGCGGCTGTTCGCCGACGGAGCGATCCCCACTGCGCTGGAGCCGGTCAGGGTCTCGACGACGAAGGGCGGCACCATCGTCGGCGTCTACCGGCCGCAGGGTAAGCCCAGCTACGACAGCTACTAGTGCCGCACCGCTACTGACGACGGCGCTTTGATGTCGTCTCGCCGAGGTTCACCGTGCTGACGAACGGCCCTGACGGCGCTATGTAGTTGAAGTGAGATATGCGCAAGGCGGCGGGCTGGACGCCGCGGGGCGGGCGCGCCGCGAGGCGTTGCGGATGCAGGCTGCCGCGATGTTCGTCGAGGACGTCACGCCTTCGGAGATCGCCAAGCGGCTGCGGGTGACGGTGCGGTCGATATACCGGTGGAGGGCTGACTTCGAGCGCGGCGGGACGGCGGCGCTGGCAAGCCGGGGCCCGCTGGGGCAGCGGTGCAAGCTCAGTACGAAGTCGCAGGTCAAGCTGGCCGCGAGGCTGAACGAGAGCCCGGCGGCGTTCGGCTGGGATGAGGACCAGGTGTGGACCGGGGCTCGGGTCGCCAAGCTGATCGGCCGCAAACTCCATGTCTCCTACAGCGCCGACGCGGCAGCCCGGTTGATCCGTCGGCTCGGCTTCACCCCGCAGATGCCGGCGCGACGGGCCGCCCAGCGCGACGAGCTCGCGATCGCCACCTGGAAGGAAACAACGTGGCCTGCGGTAAAAGGACACAGGCCGCGCTCGGCGCCTTCGTCTGCTTCGAGGACGAGGCAGGCCAGCATCTGACGCCGCCGCGCGGCCGAACCTGGGGACGTCGGGGCCAGACCCCGATCGTGAAGGTGGCCGGGCGCAGCTCCGGGCGGGTGTCGATCGCCGGAGTGATCGCGGTCCGTCCCGGGGCGCGCACGAGACTGTTCTACCGGCTGCGCATCCACCGCGGCCGCAAGAACGAGCGACGCTCCTTGTCCGAACGCGACTACATCGGGCTGATCGACGCCGCCCACCAGCAGTTGAGAGCCCCGATCATCCTGGTCTGGGACCGGCTGAACACCCACGTGTCGGCAATCATGAAACAGATGATCGCTGAACGAGCCTGGCTGACCGTCGTGCTGCTCCCGGCCTACGCCCCGGACCTGAACCCGGTCGGGGGCGTGTGGTCCCACGTCAAACGCAGCCTGGCCAACCTGGCCGCGCTCACCGTCGATGCGCTGGAGACGCTGATCCGCAACCGACTCAAGCGCCTTCAGTACCGGCCCGTCGTCCTCGACGGCTTCGTTGCGGAGACCGGCCTGACCTTCGACCCGCTACCGCCATGACGTCGCGAAACGCCGTCGTCGGAAACTCGCCCGCCGCGATCGTCCGCCGCGCAGGCAATCCCCTTGCGCTGCTGACCCTGTCCAGCGATGCTCGAATGCCGTGAGCGGCTTCCAGATCAGCACCCTGACGGCCACCGAGGAGCGGCTCTGGCACGCTTTCCCCACCGGCGCCCTGGTCGACCTGCGCTCCGGACCCGACGACGGCCCCGGCCAAGCGACGTCGTGGCCGCGCACCCGCGACATTCGCGCCGAGGTGATCGCGGCGCTGCTGACCGGCAGCGGGCCCGATGCGAACCGCGGCGCGGGGGTCAAACTGGCCGGCGCTCGTGTCGTCGGGCGACTCACGCTCGCCCACACGCAAGTCCCCTACGCACTCGACTTCGAGCACTGCTGCTTCGACGACGGCCTGGACCTCGCCGAAGCCGAGACTCGCAGCGTGCGCCTGCGCGGCTGCTACCTCACCGTGCTGGAAGCCAACCGCGCCGAGATCCGCGGCGAGTTCCAGATGGAGGGCTGCCGCCTCGACCGGCTCAGCCTCTACGCGGCACGCGTCTTCGAGATCGAAATCAGCGGGACCACGATCACCGCGCCCCCGCCCGAACCACCGGACCCTGACGCCGACTGGACGCCGCCGCGCACCGCCGTCAACGGCGACCTGCTCGTCGTCGACACCGCGATGTACTGCCACGACGTCGTCATCGACGGACAGTTCCGGCTCCCCGGCGCGCGCATCGGCGGCTACCTGCATCTGGACGGCGCCCGGATCACCCACGAGGAGCCCAACCGCCCACCCACGCCCGCCCTGCTGGCGCAGGGGCTGCGTGTGGACACCGGCATGTTCGCCCGCCGTGGCAACACCCGAGCGAAGAACCGGTTCACCGTCACCGGCGGCGTCGACCTCAGCGACGCCACGATCAAGGGCGGGCTCATACTGCCCGACGCCGACCTGGTGGACGACCACGGCCAAACGGCGCTGCGCGCAGACCACATCTCGGTCGAGGGCGGTGTCAACCTGTCGGGCGTCACGACTTCGGGCGCGGTCCGGCTCAACTCGGCCCGTGTCGTCGGGCCGCTGACACTGAGCGGTGCGCGACTGGGCACGCTCAACGCCTCCGGCGCGCGCGTCGAAGGGGCGATGTTCTGCAATGAGGGATTCACCGCGCACAGCCTGGACTTGCGGCGGGCACGGACTACAACGTTCGAGGACGACGCCGCGTCCTGGCCCGACAAGCTGCGCCTGGACGGCTTCGTCTATGACGAACTGATGCCGTTGCCGACGGCCGGGATGCGACTGCCGTGGCTGGCTCGTGACGCGTATCAGCCTCAGCCTTACGAGCAGCTGGCCGCGCGCTACCGCGCGGTGGGGCGTGACGGCGAGTCGCGGCGGGTGCTGCTTGCCCAGCAGCGGCGGCGACGTGAGGCGGCGGGCCTGCCAGCGAAAGCATGGGGCCTTCTCCAGGACGCAACGGTCGGCTACGGGTATCGGCCGTGGCTGGCCGGGCTGTGGTTGTTGGGCCTGCTCGCCGCCGGATCGGTCTACTTCGCCTCCCACCACCCCGCACCGCTGGGCACGGGCGGACCGCATTTCAACCCGGTCGCCTACACGCTCGACCTGTTGGTGCCGGTAGTGAGCCTCGGTCAATCGGGCGCGTGGAATCCGAGCGGGTCCAGCCAGGCGCTGGCCTATGCGCTAATCATCAGTGGCTGGACACTAGCCACGACGCTGGTCGCCGGGGTCACACGAATACTGGTGCGGCCCTGAGACAACAGGTCCCTCTCCGGCTGGCGCGCCCGTCACGAGACGACATCAAACCGTCGTCCTCAGTAACAGGGAATTAGGCAATGTTCGCCTCGGACTCCCGCTATCCCTGCACGCCGCGTCGACTCACCGCGGTGTTCCGGATGGCCGTGCCTACAGCCAGCGGAATGACCATCAGGGGTGCAATATGTCGGCGACGGCGAACTGAGGGCTGAGGTCCAGCAGCAGACGATTGGCCGCCGTACTCTTCGGCGGTGAGGCCGAGGTGTTCCTGCAGCAGCTGGCGTACGGCGGCGATACGGGCTCGTGCAAGGGCCCGTTGCTCCGTGTCGGTGGAAGACGCCGGGCTCGGCCGCGGTTGCGGTGGGGCCGGGCGCGTGCCGCTGGTCGGCAGTCGGATGCTGATGGAGGGGTATTTCACCGCTGTGCGCCCGTCCTGTTCGATACGTTCTGCCGATGCGAGAGCTCGCGGAGATCGAGGACTTGTCGGGACTGGTGCGTGACGTGCTGGGATCGGGCTGCCGTGTGGTCGCGGTGGACCGGTTGCGCGGGGGCAGCAAGAAGGGGGTGTACCGGGTTCGAGTTGACGGAACCCCGATGACGAGTGTGATCGTCTACAGCTGGGCCGAAGAGGAGAACTTCTGGCCGGGCCAAAACGGAATCGATACCAGTGACCCGTTCGCACCCGCCTCAGGTCTGGTCCCGTTCCTCACCGCCCAGCGGAGTCTGGCAGGCCTCGGGGTAAGGGCTCCTCGGATCCTCCTGGCGGACGACAGCCAGCACCTCTACCCGGCGGACGTGGCCGTGGTCGAGGACATCTCCTGCGGCACTCTCGAAGCGCTCTTTGAGAGCGATCCCGCCCGCGGGACTGCGGCCCTGAACGACCTGGCCGCGATGGTGGACGTCATGCACCGCCACCTCGCCCCGACGTACGGCCGGGTGGATCTGCTTGAGCAGGGCGGCACTGCAAGCGGAGCCTCCTGTGAGCAACTGGTTCTCGACCGGGCCTTGCGCGATATCGAAGAGACCTCGGGCAGAGATCGCAGGATCGCCGCGGCAGACGGTCACTTGCGCGAGCGTCTCCACGGCTTGGCCGCACTGGTGACCCCCCGTACCGCATACGGGTTGATCCACGGAGAACTGGGCCCCGACCACGTCCTGGTCGACGCCGACGGCCACGCGGTGCTGATCGACATCGAGGGCCTCATGCACTTCGACATCGAGTGGGAGCACGTCTTCCTCCAGCTCCGCTTCGGAAAGCGCTACCCCGTCCTGTCCCGGCCCGGCCTCGACCCACAGCGGCTGGACCTCTACATGCTCGCGATGCGCCTGTCCCTGGTCGCCGGCCCGTTGCGACTGCTTGACGGCGACTACCCCGACCAGGCCTTGATGCACGAGATCGCCGAGCACAACCTGAAGGAGGCCCTGGCACTCCTCCCGTAGCAGAGAGGAACTTCCCCGCCTCCGAAAAGGGGTTGTGAACGCGGCTTGATCCACGTGAAGAGATCGTTCCACGCCAATGGACTTCGGAGAGCCGCGAATCAGCCGCAGCGTCACTCCCGTGGCTCCACGGAACCCACCTGTTCCATGCGCCGGATCTCCCGCTCTGCCGCTTCCAACTGCCCGAGGTCGAGGGCCATCGCGGCACGCCCGGCGACGTAGAAGACGTCCTGGCGGATCCGACAGTCCAATCCCGGTTGGCGGCACAAGGCCAGGAACCGCACCTCGAGACTGAGTTCGATGCGACCCATCTCGTCCCGGACGCGGACCGGGAGTGCGGCGTGCCGGAGATCCTTGGCGTAGTCACGCGTCTGCCGATCGGCCTCGTCAGGCCGGGCTTCCACGGGACGATAGGGGTGATCGGCCCACTCCGTGTCAGCCCACCAGACGAGTTCGTCCAGGTACTCCGAGGCGACCACCACATCCGGGGGCGAGGCGGAGAGGGCCGCGTCCGCGCCGGCAACCAGCTGGTCGAGACGGCATCGCGCGTCGTCGTCCCCTGTCACACACATCGCGATGAAGCCCGACAACACGTCGAGCCTGCGCGACACCTCCGCCCGCTGCCAGATCTCGTACAGTCCCGCCATCCACCTTTCCCTCTCCGCCGACCGCCTCTCCGCGCCCCGAACCCTATGACGCGCCCCCGTCAGCGGGTCCAACGGTTTTCCGGGCTCAGCGAACGAACCTCACAGCACCATGTTTGCGCTGGTAAAAGCGCCGAGACTGCGGGCAGCAGTGGAGGCTGCTCATGGCCGACATGCAGAAGTCGCGTGGAAGTCCGCGATGGTAGCGGGTGGGGCGATGCAGGTTCCCGCTGACGTGTCCGGAGTCGTGCGGGGTGGCCCTCCGGTGATCGTGCCCCACGGATATCTCCTGTCTGTTCAGGCACGTGAGGTACAGGAGCACGGGCGAGTCGTCCGGGAGTGGCAGGCGGTCGCCCGAGCAGGCCGCAGAGCGGGCGCGCCGGGCGGCGAGGACGCCGCCGCCAGTTCCGGTTGCGGTGCGGGTGCCACAGCAGGCGGGGCAGGTGGAGGACGTGCGGAGGACGTGCGGGCGACGGTGTCCGAGGGCGGGGTGGCTGGTGGCCACGGCGGCCAGGTAGGCGTCCGCGTCGTAGCCGCGCGTGGCGGGCCGCGAGGGCGTTGAGGTCGAGGCCGTCGCGCAGAGCGCGAGCTCTGCGCGGGGGCCGCCCGGAGGGCGCGGGGGCGTCAGCTTCGGGAGAGTTCCCGGCCTCGCCACCGAAACGACCTGTAGAAACGCGTGTCCTGCGGCTCCCGGTTGGGGGAGCCGCAGGACAGGGGGAGGGGGGCGGCCAGCGATCATGTGTGCGGCGGCGCCGGAGTTGATGGATCAGGACCCGATCAGCGTCCAGTATGCGTTGACCTCGGCCCAGTTCGTCCAGCCGCCTCCGCTGCTCTGGGTGTAGCCCATGTGGCCGCCGCTACCGAGCGCGAAGACCGTGTTCTGGGTGGTGTCCGGGTCGTAGGTCGCAGTGGGGTCGCCGGCGAAGTTGTTCCAGTACGCGTTGACTTCGGACCAGTTCGACCAGGTGGCTCCGTCGTTGCTGCTCTGGGTGTAGCCGATCTTGCCGTCCCCGCCGCGGGCGAAGACCGTCATCTGGTGGGTGTCCGGGTTGAGAACCACGTGCGGGTCGCCGGCGAAGTTGTTCCAGTACGCGTTGACCTCGGCCCAATTCGACCAGCTGGCTCCATCATTGCTGCTCTGGGTGTAACCGATTCTGCCGTCCCCGCCACGTGCGAACACCGTCATCCGCTTGGTGGTGGGGTTGTAGATCACGTGGGGGTCGCCGGCGAAGTTGTTCCAGTACGCGTTGACTTCGGACCAGTTCGACCAGGTGGCTCCGTCGTTGCTGCTCTGGGTGTAACCGATCTTGCCGTCCCCGCCACGTGCGAACACGGTGACCTTCTTGGTGTCGGGGTTGTACACGGCCGAGGCGTCGCCCTTGAAGTTGCTCCAGTAGGCGTTCACCTGGGTCCAGTTCGACCAGCTGGCACCGTTGTTGCTGCTGGTGCTGATGCCCATGGCGCCGTTGGCCGACCCGCGGGCGAAGAGCATCGTGGTCTTGGTGTCGGGGTCGTACACCGCGTCGGGTGTGCCCTGCAGCGTCCAGTATGCGTTGGCCTCGGTCCAGTTGCTCCAGCTTGCTCCGCCGTTTGTGGTCTTGGTGAGGCCGAGGTGGCCGCCGGATCCGAGGCCGAACAGGGTCATCGTCTTGGTGTCAGGGTTGTACACCGACCAGGTGCTGTCCGAGGTGTTGCCGTTGTCGGTCGTGACGGTGACCGGCCCGTAGGTGTGGTTCTGTCCGTCGATCTCGTTCGCGTTCACCGAGATGGTGTAGGTGCCGTTGGGCAGGCCGGTGGTGTTCCAGGCCTGCGCGTAGTTGCTGGCGCCGGTGCCGCCGTTGATCGTCTGGGTGCCGCTCGGTCCGGTAATGGTGTAGCTCAGGGAGTTGATGACGCCCTGGGAGCTGGCTATGGCGGTGAGGTTCACCGTGCCGGTGACGGTCTGGCCGGACGCGAGGGCTGCGCCGTTGGCATCGATGGTGACGTTGAAGTTCGCGGGGATGGCGGGGGCGAGGTTGTTGGAGCGCAGCAGTTCGAACGAGGAGGGGGCGTAGCCGTCGATAGTGGTGTCGTGGATGTTGGCGCGGTACTCGCCGGTGGGGACGCTGGGGTTGTCCTCAGCGATGTAGGTGAAGTCGCCGTTGGCCTGGTTGGTCCAGCCGGCGAAGAGGTTGATGTGCTCGCCGGGCACGGCGAGGGCGTCGCCGGGCTGGAGCTGGGACCAGCTGGTGAGCTTGGTGCTGTAGGTGGAGGAGTCGATGCCGGGCGAGGGCGTGGTCACGACCGGGCTGCTGGTGAGCTGCCACGCCATGTCGACCAGGCCGCCGCAGTCGGTGCGGTAGGGGCCGCCGACCTCACTGTCCGAGAACGACTGGGACTGGTTGTAGCTGACCTGGTGACTGACCCAGTCTCTGGCGCGCTGGACCATCTGGGCGCCGGTCAGCTTCTGCCCGACCCCGGTGCCGAGCGTGCCCGTGGAGGTCGGTGTCTCGGTCCCGCTGTTGTCGTACGTGCCGGTGTCCGCGGAGGCGGGCGCCACCGTGCACAGGCCGGCGACGACCGCGGTCGCGGTCACGAGGGCAAGGCGGGAAAGGGCGCGAGCGGGGCTGGGCTTGGACATGGGTGTTCCCCCGAGTCGTGGTGAAGGTGAGGTGTGGCGTTGCCGTCGTCGGCGGTGCGGCAAGAGGAGCGAGACAATGGACACCGGGTTGTCCAGAGTTAGGAATTCGTGTCCAGGGAGTTCTGACACGATGCCCAGCGAAAGATTTCGGCGGGATTTGCTGGGCGTGCGCGTTCACTCCGGAGGTGTCGCGGTCCAGCCGGGGAGGGAGGCAAGGAGGTGGGCGATCGCGGCCGCGGTCTGCGGGGCGCCGCTGGTTCCGTTTCCGTCGCCGCTGAAGAAGAGGCCGAGATCTACTCCGCTGGCCCGGGGCCGGGTCCGGATGTGTTCGATGCCGGAGCGGGGATCCAGGTGGGCCCACAGGGTGTCCAGGACGCGCTCGGCGTCGGCCGAGTTGGGTCGGGGCAGGTCGGGGCGGGTGAGGACGAGGTGGACGAGGTGCATGGCTCTCCTAGTCCCAGCCGATGCCGTCCGCCTGCGACGGTGTCACCGCGGAGGTGACAGGGGCGCCTGCTGCCGCTGCCGACGTGGGGGCCTGGTCCCATCCGATGCCGGCGCCGAGGGCTCTTGTCGAGGCGGTGGCGGCTGCCCCGAACGCGGGAGTGGCGACGAGCACGGCAATCACTGCGGCGCGAACGATTTTCGACATGACAGCCCCCGGATCCATTTCTGAATGGAATTCTTGGATTTGATGGTCCGGCGCCGGATCATCTGTCTGTCCGGCGCGTTGAGAAAACAATGCCGTGCGGGTCGGGCCCGGGGGAACGGGGTCAGCTGGGCACCAAGCTGCCCGGCACCTTGGTGCCTGCCCCGAGCATCCGATGCCGTTCACCCGCCGGGCGTTGCGCGGCTGGCCGGGTACTGAGAGGATCATCGGCTGCAAGGTGGTCTGCAGGCGTCACGACGCACGGGGGGTGCGGCAATCATGGTGCTCGGTGTTCTGGGGCTGGAACCGGTGGTCGAGACGGTGTACGCGGCTTTGCTGCGGCATCCGCAGTCGAACTTGTCCGACCTCCAGGCCGTCACAGGCCTGACGGAACAGGAAGTCCGCGCAGCCCTGGACGACCTGGCCGACTGCGCGTTCGTGCGCCCATCGCGGGACATCCCAGGGGGCTTGCGTGTCGTCAGCCCGCACGTAGCGCTCGATCTGATGGTCCGCCGACAGGAAGCGGACCTGGCGCGCCGGGCCCAGGAACTGGCCGCGAGCAAGGCCGCAGCCGCCGAAGCCGTCGCGGCATTCGGCGCGCTCGCCCCCAACACGCCAGTGAACGGCGCGGAACGTCTGGTGGGGATGGACGCCATCGAGGGCAAACTGGAGATCCTCGCCAAGGAACTGCAGCGCGAGTGCCTGTCGGTGATGCCGGGCGGCGCCCAGTCCCAGGCCAGCCTGGACGCCTCACGCCCACTGGACGCCGATGCGCTCGGCCGTGGCATCGCGATCCTCACGCTCTACCAGGACAGCGTCCGCAACGACCAGGCTACATACGACTACGCGCACTGGCTGACCAAGAACGGCGGAGAGGTCCGCACCGCACCGCTGCTGCCACCCCGCATGCTGATCTTCGACCGTGAAACCGCGATCGTCCCCATCGACCCCGCCGACACCAGGGCCGGCGCGCTGTGCACCCACGAGCCGGGGATCGTCGCCTCGCTCATCGCCGTCTACGAACAGGCCTGGGCGACCGCCGTCCCCCTCGGCGCAGCAACCACCCGCGACACCGGGACCGGCCTCACACCCGCAGAACGCGAACTACTCACCCTCCTGGCCCGCGGCATGACCGACGAGGCCGCCGCCAAACGACTCGGCATCGGACTGCGCACCGTCCGCCGCCAAATGGCCACCCTCATGGAACGCCTCGGCGCCAGCAGCCGCTTCGAGGCAGGTCTCAAGGCCGCCCAACGCGGCTGGCTGTGAACGGCAACCAGGAGACGACCGGCATCGGTATCGCGGCTCGGCAGGAACGGCTCGCGGTCTCGGCGAGGTCGGGGAACTGGAAGCGGATGGTGGGCAGCCGGAGCATGCGGCATGCCTGATCGACGGCGGTGGGGGTGGCCTGCTCGGTGAGTCCTCGCTGGCGGGGAAGGGTCACGATGTTCTCCTCTTTCACGGGGTGGGATGGTCGGGTCGGCGGCGCCGCAGGAGCTGGTCGTATGCGCTCCTGGAACAGGTCTCCCAGGACGATCTGCCCTCGCCTGCCGAACGCAGGCGCCTGCGGGAGGCTGCCGGGTTGACCCAGACCCAGATCGCCACCGCTTTGGAGACGCGCCGTGAGACCGTCGTCAACTGGGAGCTGGGCAAGACCGAACCGCGGCCGCCGCAAGCGTGCCGCCTACGCCAGGCTCCGGGAGAAGCTGGCCGAACGCTTCCCAGGCCCCGCCGCGGAGCCTGAGGTACCGGAGGCGTTCACGGGCCCCGCCGCACCGGAGCCCGCGGCGGAACAGGCGCCCCCGCACATGCAGCTGCAGTCCCAGCAGTAAAAGGTGCCGGCGAGTACGACTGGCCCGCACCGCCCAGCCGTTCGGCACCAGGCCGTCGGCGTCGCGGCGCCCGGGGGCGACGAAGGTGTCGAAGAAGCCGGCTGCCCCGGCGGCGGCCGCCGATCCGCGTTTCGAGAACGGTCCGCTGGCCGTTGCCGGCGTCGAAGAGGACGGCCAGGTCCTGGCGTACTGGGTCGGCGGACTCGTCCTGGACGTGCCCGCCAAGTCTCTGCCGTCGCTGATCGAGTGGACGCTGGCCGAGGCCAGGCTCGGGCAGGCGCGGCTGCACCGCAACGGCCGCGACGCCGACCCGGTCCTGGTCCT